>NZ_JBEXXN010000021.1:0-113581 GCF_040630445.1 Streptomyces sp. NPDC005805 | reverse complement strand
CGCCCGCCACCACGATCTTCGCGCTGGTGGTTGAGCGGGCTGCACCGCCGCTAGAGCTTGCGAAGTCCACTGAGCACCCTTTCGAGCAGTGTCACATCCGGCGTGCCGCCGGCCTCTCCGTTGCCCGGCTGGTGGATCGCCACCATGCCGGCCTCCGCCAGGTCGGCGACGAGGATCCGCGCCACACCCAGCGGCATCGACAGCAGCGCCGAGATCTCGGCCACCGACTTGACCTCGCGGCACAGATGGCAGATCCGCTGGTGCTCCGGCAGGAGCCCGCCCAGGACGGACGGGTCCGCGGTGGTGCTGACCAGCGCCTCTATCGCGAGCTGGTAGCGCGGCCGGGTCCGGCCGCCGGTCATCGCGTACGGACGGACCAGCGGCTGGTCGCCCTCGTCCCCGTACGCGTCGACTGACGCGCCGTACGGATCGTGAGAGGCGGGGGGCGGGGTCATGAATCCTCCGGGCGTGACAGCAAGTGGTCGGCTGTGCCGTCTGATGGGGCCGGTGGGGGGCCTTGGGGCGGCCGTTCGGTTGTGTCGTTGCGGTGGGCGGCGCTGCCCGGCCGGTGCGTGGGGGCACCGGTCAGTGCAGGAGGCTTCCCTGGAGCTCGGCGCGCAGATCCGGGGTGAGGACACTGCCCGCGCGGTCCACCAGGAGGGCCATCTCGTAGCCCACCAGGCCGATGTCGCACTCGGGGTGCGCGAGCACGGCCAGTGAGGAGCCGTCGGACACGGACATCAGGAACAGGAACCCCCGCTCCATCTCCACGACCGTCTGGCTCACCTGGCCCCCCTCGAAGATCCGGGACGCCCCCGCCGTGAGCGAGGTCAGCCCGGAAGCCACGGCCGCCAGTTGGTCGGCGCGGTCCCGCGGGAAGCCCTCGGACATGGCCAGCAGGAGTCCGTCGGCGGAGACCACCACCGTGTGCGACACCCCGGGGGTGTTGTCCACGAAGTTGGTGATCAACCAGTTCAGATTCTGCGCCGCCTGGCTCATCTGGCTCAACTAACGCTCCTGCTGGTGAGTGGGGCCGACGTTGAAGCTGCCGGTTGTGCTGTTCTGCTGCCTGCCCTGCTGGATGCCGCGGCGCAGGTTGGTGAGCCGCCCGCGGACGTCGTCCGGGGCACGCGAGACCTGGGGGCCGGACTGGTGGTTCTGCTCCTGCGCGGTCCCCGGCACCAGGTTGGCACGCGGGACCCGGCGGGGCAGACCCGAGGTGGTGATGCCGCCCGCGGCGGGCTTGCGCACCCGCTCGGCCTGCCGCACCAGCTCGTCGTTGGGCGACGTGCGCCAGCCGGCGCCGTTCGTCGCGGAGCCCGCTCCGCCGCCCGGGCCCGCCGGAGCGGCCGGAGGCGTGGCGCGGGGGGCCTGCGGGGCGGAACGCTCCGGCAGGCGGTCGGCGGGACGGTCCTCGCCGCCCTGACCGCCGGGCTGGCCACCGCCCTGCCCGCCACCCTGTCCGCCGCGGAACCAGTTGGTCTCCAGCGTGTCGTACAGCGGCGTGCGGCCGTCCCCCGGGCCGGACGCCGGAGGCAGGGCCTCGGGCTGCTGAGGAGCGGGCAGCGGCGCGGCGGAACGCTGCGGGGCGAAGCCCGCGTCGTGGCCGTGCTGCTGCGGGGCCGGCTGCGGCGGCACCCGGTAGTCGGGGCGCGCGAACTGGGCCGTGGCGGCCGGGTCCTGCGCCGGCGGCTGCGTGGGGCGGGCGAACTGGCCCGTCGAGGCCGGGTCCTGGCCGTGGTGGCGGGGCGCGGGCGCCTCGGGCCGGGCGAACTGGCCCGTGGTGGAGGCGTCGCCCGGGGTGCCGTACACATCGGGACGGGTGTACTGGCCCGTCTGACCGCCGGCGGGGGAGCCGAGGTCCGGACGGGGGAACTCGGCCGTGGCACCGGCGCCGCGGGAGGTGTCGTGGTCCTCGTGGCCGCGCGGGGCGTCCGGACGGCGCGGCTGCTGCGGAGCGCCGCCCTGCCCGTTGCCCCAGCTCGTGGTGCCGGGACGCTGCGGGCGCTGCTCGTCGGGACGGCGGGGGCCGCTGCCCGGCAGCTCGGCCCGGGGCCCGCCGGTGGGCGGCAGCTGCCGTCCGCGGTCGCCGCCGGCCGGAGCGCCCTGACGGAAGCCCGCCGGGGCGGACTCGGCCCGCGCGGGCGCCGGGGCGCCCTGGCCGCGGCCCGCGCCGAAGGCGTCGCCGCCCTGGCCCTGCTGGGGAGCGCCGCCGGGGCCCTGCTGGCCGCCGCGGGGACCCTGCTGCGGGCCGCCGTCGCGGCCCGGGAGGGCCGGACGCTGTCCGCCACCGCTGCCGGCGCCGACCTGTCCGCGGGGCGCGCCCGCGCCCAGCAGACCGCCGCCGCCCGCCGGGGCGCCGCCCGGACGGCTGCCGCCACCGGCCTGGGCCGCCGCGCGGCCGGCGATGGCCGCACCGGCGCCGCCGCCGGAGGCTCCGCCACCGGGACCGCCCTGGCCGCCGGGGCCGGGCTTGCCGGGCGCCTTCTTGCCGCCCTGGGCGACGTCGACGGGGAGCATGACCAGCGCGGTGGTGCCGCCGGAGTCGGAGGGCCGGAGCTGGATGCGGATGCCGTGCCGCAGGGACAGGCGGCCGACCACGAACAGACCCATGCGGCGCGAGACCGAGACGTCCACGGTGGGCGGCGAGGCGAGCCGCTCGTTGATCGCGGCCAGGTCCTCGGGGGAGAGGCCGATGCCGGTGTCGTGGATCTCGACCAGCACCCGGCCGTCGGGCAGCGCGTGACCGGTGACCCGGACCTTGGTCTGCGGGGAGGAGAACGAGGTCGCGTTCTCCAGCAGCTCGGCGAGGAGGTGCACGAGGTCGTTGACGACGCGGCCGGCGACCTCGGTCGCGGGGACCGCCGCCAGTTCGATGCGCTCGTACTGCTCCACCTCGGACGCGGCGGCGCGCAGGACGTCGACCAGCGGGACCGGGCGGGTCCAGCGGCGGCCGGGCTCCTCGCCCGCGAGGACGAGGAGGTTCTCGCCGTTCCGGCGCATACGCGTCGCGAGGTGGTCCAGCTTGAACAGCGAGGAGAGCTGGTCCGGGTCGGCCTCGCGGGACTCCAGTTCGGAGATGAGCGAGAGCTGACGCTGGATGAGGCCCTGGGACCGGCGCGAGAGGTTGGTGAACATCGCGTTGACGTTGCCCCGCAGCAGGGCCTGCTCGGCGGCGAGGCGGACCGCCTCGCGGTGCACGTCGTCGAAGGCCGCGGCCACCTGGCCGATCTCGTCCCGGGAGTGCACACCGACGGACTCGACGGAGGTGTCGACGTCCTGCGGGTCCGACTCGGAGAGCTGCTTGACCAGCTCGGGCAGCCGGTCCTGGGCGACCTTGGTGGCCGTGTCCTGGAGCCGGCGCAGCGAGCGGATCATGGACCGGGCGACGACGAAGGCGCCGACGAGGGACACACCGAGGACGACGAGGATCAGCGCACCGTTGATGATCGCGTCGCGCTGGGACTCCTCGCGCAGCTCGCGGGCCTTGGCCTCCATCTCGCCGAGCAGCGTGAACTCGATCTGCTTCATGGCGTTGATGCGGACCGAGTAGTCGTCGGTCCAGTCCAGGTGCGAGCGCAGCGGGCGCTTCCTGAAGCTGTCCTGGTTGTCGAGGACGCGCTTGGCGTACAGCTCGGAGGCCGCGATGGTCGGGTTGCTGCCGCCGTCGAGGGCCGCGGTGAGGTCCTCGGCGTCGCCGCCGGTGGACTCGTAGAGGGCCTTGAACGCCTTGAGCTCGGAGTCGCCGTTCTCCACGGCGGCCTTGCCGTAGAGGCGGTCGGTCTCCTTGAGGCCCGGGGCCTTGGCGTCGGCGCCGCCGGGCAGGGCCGCGGCGATGATCGCGCGCTGGATCGACGCGTACTCCTTGGCGGACGAGAACGCCGCCAGCGCACGCGTGCGCTTGATCATGTCCGGGTTGCTGGTCGCCTGGGCCATGTCCTGGGAGAGGCTGAGCAGCGACTCGATCAGGCGGCTGTACGACTCCACCGTCTGCGAGGTCGGGGTGCCCGACTCGTAGGCCGACTCGCGGATCTTGGCGAGGCTCTTGACCTGGACGGCGATCTGGTTGGCGTTGGCGCGGATGCTCTCGAGCGTCTCGTCGTCATCCGTGTTGGGGATGTCGAGCGTGGTGTCGAGGAAGGCGTCCCGGGCGCGGTCGGTCTCGGTGCGGGGACCGGAGACCTTGAAGTCGGTGACGGCGGAGCCGTTGGAGAGGGGGCCGGCCGACAGGTCGCGCTCGGACTGGAGCGCCTGCGCGAGGTCGGTGGCGGCCCGGGTCATCTCCGTGAGCAGCTGCATGTGGTCGAGCTGCTTCATGTCGTCCATGGACTCCTGGATACGGAGTCCGCCCAGCGTGGTCGCCGCGACGACGGGCAGGGTGAGGAGAGACACCAGGCGCGTGCTGATGCGCCAGTTGCGGAGGGCTATTCGCGAACCGGTGCCGGAGGGGGAGGAACCGCCCGTGGCGGAGGTCCCCTTCGCACCGTCGGAAGCGGTGCCCGATGCCCCGGGGCGGGCGCGGTCACCGTTGTCGCCGGACGTGGCCGGTCCCTGGTTGTGGGTGTGCTGGGGCGAGGAGCCGCGGTCGGCGTTGCCGCGCTGCTCCTGTTCCGCTGCAGCTTCCCCTTGGCCCTGACGGGCCTGGGGACGCCCCATGCCATCCCTCTTGAAACGTCCCTGCACTAGCGTCGCAACCTCTGGACCAGGCGTCCCTCCGCAGTGCGGCGGGACGGTGTCGGCGTCTCGGGGCATCGATCGAGCCCCTGGTGGTCGTGAGTGACCGGCGCTTCTCCCCCTTTCCCGCCGCCGCTCGGCGCTGCGTTGCGCCCTTGCGCGCCGGTCGAACCAGCGGCGGTGCGTGGAATTCCAGCACAGTGCCGGATCTCCAACAAGGCCCGTGTACCGGGCTGTGACCTGAGTGACACTTTGTGAGCATCGCGTCACGAGCCGTAGAAAGTGATCGCGGAGAAAACGGACGTTACGGTACGAGTCCCGTACGGGTAGGGGGTGTCCCAGTCGCGATGATCAGGAGCGGAATGGAGGGTTCAGTGGCGGAATGTCCGTTCCCGTGACCGAGTAGTGCGGTCCGGTGTGACCGTATTGTCGGTGTCTCCGTGAGCAAACTCACATGATGATCCTTGAGTTCCTCTGGCATTCCATGGGAATCCGATGTTTAGCCTGACGCTTTACAAGGATGGCCACCCCGTCAACCACGCTCCCCGTGAGCGTCCCTACGCCGACAAGGTCTGAAACCACCGATGAAGACGACCATGACGTCCCGCAGCACCGCCAACCCCCGCCGCACCACCCTCGCCCATCTGAACGGGGCGCAGGAGCTGCAGACGCCGGAACTGCCGGAGCACTCGGCCGATCTTCCCACGCAGACCGCGAACCCCCGCCGCACCGTCCTCATGGACGCCCCGGTCTCCGACGTGTCGGCCTGACGACGGCCCCGAAGCTTCCGCAGTCCCCACCGTGCCCGGGTCCCGTACCCGGGCACCGTGCTGTCCGGACACCGGACGGCCCCCTGCGGCGGTTAGCCTGGAGCGTCAGTCTCCGGCCCGCTCAGCGAGCACCCGGCCGGCTCCGTGAGCACGCAGAAATGAGGGGCGACAGCATCCCGTGCGCATCGCCAGGTTCTCCATCGACGGCAATGTCGCCTTCGGCGCGGTCGAGGACGGCCCCGACGGCCTCCTCCTCGACATCATCAAGGGCATCCCGTACGCCGACTTCGAGCTCTCGGGCACCAAGGTCCCGCTGAGAAAGGTCCGGCTCCTGCCGCCCGTGCTGCCCAACAAGGTCGTGGCCATCGGCCGCAACTACGCGGACCACGCGGCCGAGCTGGGCCACGAGGTCCCCGAGGTGCCCGTCGCCTTCTTCAAGCCGACCACCTCGGTCATCGGCGACGGCGACGCCATCGAGTACCCCTCGTTCTCCCAGGAGCTCCACCACGAGGCCGAGCTCGCCGTCGTCATCGGTCGGATGTGCCGCGAGGTCCCGCGCGAGCGCGTCAAGGACGTGGTCCTCGGCTACACCTGCGCCAACGACGTCACCGCGCGCGACGCCCAGCAGCGCGAGAAGCAGTGGGCCCGGGCCAAGGGCTTCGACACCTCCTGCCCGCTCGGCCCCTGGGTCGAGACGGACTTCGACCCGGCCGACGCCGTCATCCAGTGCACGGTCAACGGCGAACAGCGCCAGCTCGGGCGCACCAGCGAGATGGTCCGCTCCGTCGAGGACCTGATCGTGCACATCACCGAGGCGATGACGCTGCTCCCCGGCGACGTCGTCCTCACGGGCACCCCCGCGGGGGTGGGCCCGCTCAACGTCGGCGACGAGGTCGCCGTCACCATCGAAGGCATCGGCACTCTCACCAACAAGGTGATCAAGCGTGGCTAACGCAGACGTCCGCGTCCGTTTCTGTCCCTCGCCGACCGGCAACCCCCATGTGGGCCTGGTCCGCACCGCCCTGTTCAACTGGGCCTACGCCCGGCACACCGGCGGCACCATGGTCTTCCGCATCGAGGACACCGACGCGGCCCGCGACTCGGAGGAGTCGTACCAGCAGCTCCTGGACTCGCTGCGCTGGCTCGGCCTCGACTGGGACGAGGGCCCGGAGAAGGGCGGCCCGCACGCCCCCTACCGCCAGTCCCAGCGGATGGACGTCTACCGCGACGTCGCCGCCAAGCTGCTCGACGCCGGCCACGCCTACCGCTGCTACTGCACCGCCCTGGAGCTGGAGGCCCGCCGCGACGCCGCCCGCGCCGCCGGCCGGCCGTCCGGCTACGACGGGCAGTGCCGCGAGCTGACCGCCGAGCAGCGCGCGGCCTTCGAGGCCGAGGGCCGCGAGTCGATCGTCCGCTTCCGGATGCCCGACGAGCCGATCACCTTCACCGACCTGGTGCGCGGCGAGCTGACCTTCACCCCGGACAACGTCCCGGACTACGGCATCGTGCGCGCCAACGGCGCCCCGCTGTACACCCTGGTGAACCCGGTCGACGACGCCCTGATGGAGATCACCCACGTCCTGCGCGGCGAGGACCTGCTCTCCTCCACCCCCCGCCAGATCGCCCTCTACAAGGCGCTGATCGAGCTGGGCCTGGCCAAGGAGATCCCCGCCTTCGGCCACCTGCCGTACGTGATGGGCGAGGGCAACAAGAAGCTCTCCAAGCGCGACCCGCAGTCCTCCCTCAACCTCTACCGGGAGCGCGGCTTCCTCCCCGAGGGCCTGCTCAACTACCTCTCCCTGCTCGGCTGGTCCTTCTCCGCCGACCAGGACGTCTTCACGATCCCCGAGATGATCGAGAAGTTCGACGTCGCCGACGTCAACGCCAACCCGGCCCGCTTCGACCTGAAGAAGGCCGAGTCGATCAACGCGGACCACATCCGCATGCTCGACGTGAAGACCTTCGCCGAGGCCTGCGAGCCCTGGCTCACGGCCCCGCACGCCAACTGGGCCCCGGAGAACTTCGACCGGGCCAAGTGGGAGGCCATCGCCCCGCACGCCCAGACCCGGCTGACCGTCCTCTCCGACATCACCGCCAACGTCGACTTCCTCTTCCGCGACGAGCCGGTCGAGGACGAGGCGTCCTGGACCAAGGCGATGAAGGGCGAGCCCGCTCCGCTGCTCACCACCGCCCGCGCCAACCTGGCGGCGGCCGACTGGAGCGACCCCGAGTCGCTGAAGAACGCGGTCCTGGCCGCCGGCGAGGCCCACGGCCTCAAGCTGGGCAAGGCCCAGGCCCCGGTCCGCGTCGCCGTCACCGGCCGCACGGTCGGCCTGCCGCTCTTCGAGTCCCTGGAGATCCTGGGCAAGGAGACGTCCCTGACCCGGATCGACGCGGCCCTGGCGAAGCTCGCCGCGTAGCCGCTCAAGCCGCACAGCCGCGCACAGCCGCGCGGCCGTCCGCTGCGAGGGGCCGTCCCGTACCGCCGGGGCGGCCCCTCCGCGCGTCCCGGGCCCGGCCCCTCGCCGCGTACCCTCGGCCCCATGCCCATCCGCGCGGTCCTGTGGGACATCGACGACACGATCTTCGACTACGCGGGCGCCGACCGCGCCGGCATGAGCGCCCACCTGGCCGGGGAGGGCCTGCCCGACGCGTACCGGGACGTCGGCGAGGCGCTCGCCGCGTGGAAGCGGATCACCGAGGTGCACTGGGCCCGGGTCGCGCGGGGGCTCACCGACTTCCAGGGCCAGCGCCGCGACCGGGTGCGCGACTTCCTGGGGCGCCCGGCCATGACCGACGCCGAGGCCGACGACTGGTTCGGCCGCCACCTCGTCCACTACGAGGCCGCCTGGGCCCTGTTCCCCGACACCCTGCCCGCGCTGGACCTCCTCGCGGGTGACTACCGTCACGCCGTCCTCTCCAACTCCAGCCTGGCCAACCAGGAGCGCAAGCTCCGCGCCCTCGGGGTGCGGGACCGGTTCGAGGCCGTGGTCTGCGCGATCGACATGGGCGTCCACAAGCCCGAGGCCCGGGCGTTCCTCGCCGCCTGCGAGATCCTCGGCCTGCGCCCTCAGGAGGTCGCCTACGTCGGTGACCAGCCGGACATCGACGCCCGGGGTGCCGCCGAGGCGGGCCTGACCGGGGTGTGGCTCGACCGCGCCGGGCTGGGCGGCCGGCCCGAGCTCACCCGGATCACCGGCCTGGACCAGCTGGCCCCTCTGCTGCGCGGGGATACCCGTTTTGGAGCGTCGTCCACCTTCGGGTAATGTTCTTCCTGCGCCAAGGGGAGCGGGCCGAAAAGCCCGGAACCGGAAGCGTAAACCCGAACAAGATCCCCACCGGGGGTTGCGTTTTGGTGGCCTATGGTGTAATTGGCAGCACGACTGATTCTGGTTCAGTTAGTCTTGGTTCGAGTCCAGGTAGGCCAGCTCGCAGAGCTCATCTGCAAAGCCCCCGTTGTGTAGCGGCCTAGCACGCTGCCCTCTCAAGGCAGTAGCGCCGGTTCGAATCCGGTCGGGGGTACAGATCCTTCTCGCGAGGTCATCAGGGTCGCTCCCGATGACCTTGATGCAGGATCGCCAGGGCCCCCGTTGTGTAGCGGCCTAGCACGCCGCCCTCTCAAGGCGGTAGCGCCGGTTCGAATCCGGTCGGGGGTACCAGCTGGTCTAGACCACCAGTGGCCTATGGTGTAATTGGCAGCACGACTGATTCTGGTTCAGTTAGTCTTGGTTCGAGTCCAGGTAGGCCAGCGGATCCCCGCAAGGGATCATGATCTCGCCCCCGTTGTGTAGCGGCCTAGCACGCCGCCCTCTCAAGGCGGTAGCGCCGGTTCGAATCCGGTCGGGGGTACGAGTCCGGAGGGGCCCTTCAGCAGAAGGGCCCCTCCGGCGTTTCCGCGTCCGCCCGCGGCTCCCGCCGGCTCACTCCAGGCCGTACCGCCGGGCCGACTCCACCTCCTGCGCCAGCCGCCGGAGCCCCAGCAGCAGCGGGTCGTACAGCACCGCCGCCACCACGGCCGCCTCCACCTGCTCCGCCTCCGCCGGATGCGTGTCCAGCAGATCCATGTCGTGTGTCGCGATCGCCTCCATCTGCCGTGCGTACGGCGCCAGTTCGGTGACCGTCAGTGGGAAGCCGAGCCGGTCGAGGCCGGCGAGCGAGGCGACCAGCCCCCGGTAGACGGGGGAGAGGTCCCCGATCTCGCGGGCGGTCTCCCAGCCCAGCTCCGTCAGCAGCCGGTCCAACTCGGCCCGCGCCGCGGCGGACTCCTCGTCGCCCTCGTCCGCCCCGGGCGGCTGGGGCAGCGCCCAGGTAGCCGCGCCGAGCCGGGCGGTGAGCCCGAGGGATTCGTCGTCGACATGCCCGAGAACCTCCCGGACGGTGGCCACCGGCACCCGGCCGACCTGGATCATCGCCCGCACCAGGCGCAGCCGACGCAGGTGGGACTCGTCGTACTCGGCCTGGGTGGCGGTGACCCGCCGGCCGGGCGGCAACAGCCGCTCCCGCAGGTAGTACTTGATCGTCGCGGTGGGGACACCGCTGCGTTCGCTCAGTTCCTTCAGGCGCAAATCCCTTGTGACCTTTCTTGGATAGTGGCGCTATCTCATCAGGAGAGTGGCACTATCCAATGCTGCGAGGACATCGAGGGGGCTCCGATGCGCGCGAAGGTACTGCCCGGCCGGACCACGACCGCCGCCGAAGGGGAGGCCGTGGTCTTCCTGATCGGCATGCGGATCAATCACTTCTGGGCGGTGCACCGCTGGCTGCCCGTGCTCCTCGCCATGCCGATGATGCTCCGGGAGCTCGCCCGGGACCGGTCCCTCGGGATGCTCCACCACCTGATGCTGACCGGCTCCCCGCGGACGTACTGCGTCGTCCAGTACTGGGAGTCCAAGGAGCGGCTCCTCGCCTACGCGGCCGCGCCCGACCGCCTGCACCGCCCGTGGTGGGGGAGGGTCAACCGCCTTGTCCGCAAGGGCGGCGGGCATGTGGGCATGTGGCACGAGACCTATGTGGTCCCGGCGGGCGCGTACGAGTCGATCTACGGGGACATGCCGCCGTCCGGCCTGGGCCGGGCGTACGGCGCGGTCCCGCTGGGCGACGGCGTCCAGGCGCGGGACCGGCTGCGGGTCTGAGACGGGCCCGGCCCGGCGGGCTGACGGGCAGGGGCCCCGCCGGTCGGCGGGGCCCCCGCCCGTGACGGGCCCGGCGGTTTGCGCGCCGCCGCGGTCACACCGCGACCGGCACCGCGTGGATCTCGTCCGCCGGGTGTCCGGCGCGCTGGTGGACGCGCTGCACGGCGTCCGCGGACGGCCCCTCGGAGAGGCAGTAGACCGTCCCCGACTCGGGATCCGCCCAGGCGTGCTTGAAGTGCACGCCCTCCTCGCCCTCGATCGCGAGGTCCGCGCGGTGCGCCTCCATCAACTGGTCGTCCGTGATGCCCTTCATGCCGCGGTGTACGTCCATGAACTCGGCCATCGCTCCTGCACCTCCATCGGTCGGCAGGTACTTCCATGCTGCACCCGGGCCTCCGCGCGGACATCCGCGCCCCGGGAGCGCCCAGGGGAACGCCGACGGCCGGCCCCTGCGGCGTTGAAGGGGCCGGCCGGTCACGGACGGGTGAGGCGTGAGGCGGGAAGCGGGATCAGCCGGAGCGGCGCAGGGCCTCGCTGAGGCGGGCCGCCGCGTCGATGACCGCCTGGGCGTGCATCCGGCCCGGGTGGCGGGTCAGCCGCTCGATCGGTCCGGAGACCGAGACGGCCGCGACCACCCGGTTCGACGGGCCGCGCACCGGCGCGGAGACCGAGGCCACGCCCGGCTCCCGCTCGCCGATCGACTGGGCCCAGCCGCGCCGCCGCACACCCGAGAGCGCGGTCGCGGTGAAGCGCGCGCCCTGGAGGCCGCGGTGCAGACGCTCGGGCTCCTCCCAGGCCATCAGGATCTGGGCCGAGGAGCCCGCCTTCATGGTGAGCGTGGAGCCCACGGGCACCGTGTCCCGCAGTCCGGACAGCCGCTCGGCGGCGGCCACGCAGATGCGCATGTCGCCCTGCCGGCGGTAGAGCTGCGCGCTCTCGCCCGTCACGTCCCGCAGGTGGGTCAGCACGGGCCCGGCCGTGGCCAGCAGCCGGTCCTCGCCCGCCGCGGCGGCGAGCTCCGCCAGCCGCGGGCCGAGGATGAACCGGCCCTGCATGTCCCGCGCCACCATACGGTGGTGTTCCAGTGCCACGGCCAGCCGGTGGGCCGTGGGTCGTGCGAGTCCGGTGGCCGCGACCAGCCCCGCGAGGGTGGCCGGGCCGGACTCCAGGGCGCTCAGGACAAGGGCCGCCTTGTCGAGAACACCCACGCCGCTAGAGTTGTCCATGCAACGATACTCACGTCTCACTCTGTGAAACGCAAGTTCAATTTTCCATGGAACTTGTCACGCTGTAGGTGCGGCCCGCGGACCAACGGGCACCGCACACGATCTCTAGTTGCGTCGGCGGCACAGTCGGCCGGAGGGAAAGCGATGGGTAGGACACTCGCGGAGAAGGTCTGGGACGACCATGTCGTCCGGCACGCCGAGGGCGAGCCCGACCTCCTCTTCATCGATCTGCACCTGCTGCACGAGGTGACCAGCCCCCAGGCGTTCGACGGCCTGCGTCTCGGCGGCCGGCAGGTGCGCCGCCTGGACCTCACCATCGCCACCGAGGACCACAACACCCCGACCCTCGACATCGACAAGCCCATCGCCGACCCGGTCTCCCGCGCCCAGCTGGAGACCCTGCGCAAGAACTGCGCCGAGTTCGGCGTGCGCCTGCACCCGCTGGGCGATGTGGAGCAGGGCGTCGTGCACGTGGTCGGACCGCAGCTCGGACTGACCCAGCCCGGCACCACCGTGGTCTGCGGCGACTCCCACACCTCCACCCACGGCGCGTTCGGCGCGCTGGCCTTCGGCATCGGCACCTCCCAGGTGGAGCACGTGCTGGCCACCCAGACCCTGCCGATGGCCCGCCCGAAGACCATGGCCATCACGGTCGAGGGCGAACTGCCCGACGGCGTCACCGCCAAGGACCTGATCCTGGCGATCATCGCCAGGATCGGCACCGGCGGCGGCCAGGGCTACATCCTGGAGTACCGCGGCTCCGCCATCGAGAAGCTGTCGATGGAGGCCCGGATGACCATCTGCAACATGTCGATCGAGGCCGGCGCCCGCGCGGGCATGATCGCCCCGGACGACACCACCTTCGCCTACCTCCAGGGCCGCGACCACGCCCCCCGCGGCAAGGACTGGGACGAGGCCGTCGCCTACTGGCGCACCCTGCGCACCGACGACGACGCCGTCTTCGACGCCGAGGTGTTCATCGACGCCGCCGAACTCTCCCCGTTCGTCACCTGGGGCACCAACCCGGGCCAGGGCGCGCCGCTGGGCGCCGACGTCCCCGACCCCGCTTCGTACGAGGACGCCTCGGAGCGCCTGGCCGCCGAAAAGGCCCTGGAGTACATGGGGTTGACCGCCGGGCAGCCGCTGCGGGACATCAGGGTCGACACCGTCTTCGTAGGCTCCTGCACCAACGGCCGCATCGAGGACCTGCGCTCGGTCGCCTCCGTCATCGGCGGCCGCAAAGTCGCCGACGGCGTGCGGATGCTGGTGGTCCCCGGCTCGGTGCGGGTCGCCCTCCAGGCCGTGGAGGAGGGCCTGGACAAGGTCTTCAAGGACGCCGGAGCCGAATGGCGCCACGCCGGCTGCTCCATGTGTCTGGGCATGAACCCCGACCAACTGGCCCCCGGTGAGCGCTCCGCGTCCACCTCCAACCGCAACTTCGAGGGCCGGCAGGGCAAGGGCGGACGCACCCACCTGGTCTCCCCGCAGGTCGCCGCCGCCACCGCGGTCCTCGGCCACCTGGCCTCCCCGGCCGACCTGTCCGACGCCGACGTCTCCACTCCCGCGGGGGTCTGAGGAACCATGGAAGCCTTCACCACGCACACCGGCCGTGCCGTCCCGCTGCGCCGCAGCAACGTCGACACCGACCAGATCATCCCCGCGCACTGGCTGAAGAAGGTCACCCGCGACGGCTTCGAGGACGGTCTGTTCGAGGCCTGGCGCAAGGACCCCGAGTTCGTGCTCAACCGCCCCGAGCGCCGGGGCGCCTCGGTCCTGGTCGCCGGACCCGACTTCGGCACCGGCTCCTCCCGCGAGCACGCGGTCTGGGCCCTGCAGAACTACGGCTTCAAGACCGTGATCTCGGCCCGCTTCGCCGACATCTTCCGCGGCAACTCCCTCAAGAACGGCCTCCTGACGGTGGTCCTCGACCAGGCGGTCGTGGACCGGCTGTGGGAGCTGACCGAGGCCGACCCCGAGGTCGAGATCACCGTGGACCTGGAGCAGCGCAAGGTACTCGCCCCGGGCGTCGACGCCGACTTCGAGCTCGACGAGAACGCCCGCTGGCGGCTGCTGAACGGTCTCGACGACATCAGCCTCACCCTTCAGAACGAACCGGACATCGCGGCCTACGAGGCCGCCCGTCCCTCCTTCAAACCGCGGACGATTCAGGTCTGATCAGCGGCTTTCCCGTACTGCGCCCCCCACCGCCCGGTGGGGGGCGCAGTCGCTTGTTGAGACCCTGTCGGGCGACAACTCGCCCCAGATGGCACAATCGGTGCATGGAACGTGACAGCCAACTCGAGCTCTACGAGGCGGTCGCGGCCCGACTGAAGGAAGCGCACTCGCGAGTGCGCGCACTGCACGTACCGGAGGGCGTGAGGATGGCGCTGTCCCGGAAGCTGCTCGTCGTGACGGCGGCGGCAAAGCACGATCTCCCGGATGCGGCAAGGCGTCTGGACCAGTTGATGAAGGACCTCGACGAGGGCCGATTCCCTCGAGGTGACTGACCGCAGAACTCTCCGCCACGGCCGACTTCGTTGCGGCACTAGGGTGATTAGCCCGTTTCGTGTTTGATTTGCGGTATATATCTGCCTAACGTGCGAAAAAGCCTGGACGCAATCGTTCCGGCCCAATGTCTCCGAAGGGGAAGACGTGAACAAGGCGCAGCTCGTAGAAGCGATTGCCGACAAGCTCGGCGGCCGCCAGCAGGCCGCTGACGCTGTCGACGCGGTGCTGGACGCGATCGTCCGGGCGGTTGTCGGAGGAGACCGGGTCTCGGTCACCGGCTTCGGGTCGTTCGAGAAGGTCGAGCGCCCCGCTCGTTACGCCCGCAACCCGCAGACGGGCGAGCGCGTCCGGGTCAAGAAGACGTCCGTCCCGCGCTTCCGTGCCGGTCAGGGCTTCAAGGACCTGGTCAGCGGCTCGAAGAAGCTCCCCAAGGGCGGCGAGGTCTCCGTCAAGAAGGCGCCCAAGGGCAGCCTCTCGGGCGGCTCCTCCACCCGGACGACGGCCAAGGCCGCGGCCAAGAAGGCCACCGCCCGCAAGACCGCCGCCAAGAAGGCGACCACCGCCAAGAAGACGGCGGCGAAGAAGACCACGGCGGCCAAGACCACCGCCAAGAAGGCGACCACCGCCAAGAAGACGGCGGCGAAGAAGTCGACCACGGCGAAGACGGCGGCCAAGAAGACCACCGCCAAGAAGACCGCGCCCGCCAAGAAGACCACCGCCAAGAAGGCCCCGGCCAAGAAGGCGACGGCTCGCAAGACCGCCGCCAAGAAGACCACCGCCCGCCGGAAGTAGGCGGCCCCGGTCCCTCCCAGCCACCCACACGCCGGGCCGGTCTCCTCGGGGAGACCGGCCCGCGGCATGTCCGCGGACGGCGGCGTCGCGGGGAGGTGGGGGAGGGGTCAGAAGGTCTGGAGCGTCACCAGGGTGATGCGCAGTTCCGCGCCCGACCCCTCGGTCTCGATCCGCACCCGCTGGCCGGACCGCAGCAGCCGCAGGCCGCCGGCGTCGAACGCGTCGGCGTCGAACGCGACCGGGGTCCCGTCGTCGAGCAGCACACTGCCGCAGCGGGTGTCGGGGTCGTAGGTGTACGAGGTCGCCTGCATGCGCCCAGACTATGCCGCCGCCCGCCGCCCGCCGCCCGCCGCCCGCCGCGTGAACGCCCCGCGAACGCCGGTTCAGGCGGGGTCCGGCTCCCGCGCCTGGGGCCCCCGCGCCCGGACCTCGCGCGCGGCCGCCCCGGGGGCACGCGGATCACGCGCGCCCGGCAGCCGCAGCGCCGCCGCCCGTGCGGCCGTACGCGGCCCCACCCCGAGCGCCAGCGCCGCCGCCAGATCCGCTCCCGTGTCCACGTCCCGGCGCACCGAATCGACGCCGTCGAGAACGATTTCCACCGCCCCGGACGCCAAATGGCGGCGGCGCGAAGGCCCCCCGAATGCGGGACGCAATTCGACCCCCGGCAGTGCGCACAGCATTGTCGTGCCGATTCCCGCCGCATCCGCCAGAAATGCCCGCCCCAATACCGATGCCGCACCGAGTACCCGGGCCAATTCCCGCGGGCGCAATGCCGGGAGATCCGCGTTCAGCGTCGCCACCGCCGCTCCGGGGCGCAGCGCCCGGACGCTCGCCGCGCCGTGCGCCAGCGCCGCGTCCAGGCCGGCCGCCGGGGCGTCCGGCACGATCCGCGCGCCCAGCGCGGACAACGCGGCACCGGCCGTGTGATCGTCCGTGACGACCACCACATCGCGCACCAGCGGGCAGTCCAGTGCCGCGGCCACCGTGTCCTGGGCGAACGCCAGGGCGAGACGGGGGCGCAGTTCCGCGCCGGCGGCGTCCGCCAGCCTGCTCTTGGCCCGCGCGAGCGGCTTCAGCGGCACGACGAGGGACCAGCCGAAGTGCGTGTCGGTGTCCGTGGCGAGCCCTCCCTCCGTGCGCGTCGGCCCCATTCTCGCCCGGAACGCGGAAGGGTCCGGGACCCGGGGGTGCGCCCTGGGCGTACGGTGTCCTCGACAGACCAGGGGCCTGGGGCGACACTTGACCCCCAGCAGCCGGGCCGTGGCCCGGTCGTAGAGGAAGGTGTCCGAGTGTCCCGCCGTAGAATCGGCTTCTGGTACCGCCTGGCCGCGGTCATCGCAAAGCCGCCGCTGTTGCTTCTGTTCAAGCGGGACTGGCGGGGAATGGAGAACATTCCGGCCGAAGGCGGATTCATCACCGCCATCAACCACAACTCGTATCTGGACATGTTCTCCTACGGGCACTTCCAGTACAACAGCGGACGGATGCCCCGCTTCCTCGCGAAGGCCGTGCTCTTCAAGACCCCCGGGGTGGGCCTGCTGCTGCGCGGCACCGGCCAGATCCCCGTGTTCCGCGAGTCCTCCAACGCCGTCGGCGCCTTCCGCGCCGCCGTCGACGCGGTCGAACACGGCGAGTGCGTCGCCTTCTACCCCGAGGGCACCCTCACCCGCGACCCCGGTATGTGGCCGATGACCGCCAAGACCGGTGTGGCACGGGCCGCGCTCCAGACGAAGGCGCCCGTCATCCCCGTCGCCCAGTGGGGCGCCAACCTGGCGATGCCGCCGTACGCCAAGGAGAAGAAGGTCCGTCTCTTCCCCCGCAAGACCCTCCAGGTGCAGGCCGGTCCACCGGTGGACCTCAGCCACTACTACGGGCAGGAGCCCACGCCCGAGGTCCTCAAGGCGGCGACCGAGGAGATCATGGCCGCGATCACCCGCCAGCTGGAGGAGATCCGCGGCGAGAAGGCCCCCGAGAGGCCGTACGACCTGCGCGAAGCCCGCGCCGAGCTGCGCCGCAACGGCGCCGGGGAGGAAGCGAAGTGAACCGGCCCGTCAAGGCGGCAGTCCTCGGAACGGGCTCGTGGGGCACCGCGTTCGGCATGGTCCTCGCGGACGCCGGCTGCGAGGTCGTGCTGTGGGGGCGGCGCGGCGAACTCGCCGAGGCCGTCAACACCACCCGTACCAACCCCGACTACCTGCCCGGGATCGAACTCCCCAAGAACCTCCGCGCCACCACCGACGCCGCCGAGGCCCTGGACGGCGCCGACTTCACCGTCCTCGCGGTCCCCTCGCAGACCCTGCGCGGCAACCTCGCCGGCTGGGCGCCCCTGCTCGCCCCCGACACCGTGCTCGTCTCCCTGATGAAGGGCGTCGAACTCGGCACCGCCAAGCGGATGAGCGAGGTGGTCGCGGAGGTCGCCGGCGTCACCGCCGAGCGGGTCGCCGTGGTCACCGGGCCCAACCTGGCCAAGGAGATCGCCTCCCGGATGCCCGCCGCCGCCGTGGTCGCGTGCACCGACGAGGACGTCGCCCGGCGCCTCCAGGCCGCCTGCCACACCCCGTACTTCCGCCCCTACACCAACACCGACGTGGTCGGCTGCGAACTGGGCGGCGCCGTCAAGAACGTCATCGGGCTGGCCGTCGGTATCGCCGACGGGATGGGGCTCGGCGACAACGCCAAGGGCTCCCTCATCACCCGCGGCCTCGCCGAGACCACCCGCCTCGGACTCGCCATGGGCGCCGACCCGCTGACCTTCTCCGGACTCGCGGGCCTCGGCGACCTGGTGGCCACCTGCTCCTCCCCGCTCTCCCGGAACCACACCTTCGGCACCAACCTCGGCCGGGGCATGACCCTCCAGGAGACCATCGCGGTCACCCGGCAGACCGCCGAGGGCGTCAAGTCCTGTGAGTCGGTGCTCGACCTGGCCCGCCGGCACGGCGTCGACATGCCCATCACCGAGACCGTCGTCGGGATCGTCCACGAGGGGAAGCCGCCGGTCGTCGCGCTCAAGGAGCTGATGTCCCGGGCCGCCAAGTCCGAGCGGCGCTGACGCCCGGGGTACCAGCAGGTACGCTCATCGCGATATGAGCACCGAGAACCTCCCCCAGAGCCCCGAGCAGCAGCTCCGCAAGCCGCGCGTAGCCGTCGTCTTCGGGGGCCGCAGCTCCGAACACGGGATCTCCGTGGTCACGGCCGGCGCCGTCCTGCGGGCCATCGACCGGTCCAAGTACGACGTGCTGCCCATCGGTATCACCGCCGACGGGCGCTGGGCGCTCACCGCCGACGAGCCCGAGCGGATGGCGATCACCGGACGGCGCACGCCCAGCGTCGAGGAACTGGCCGAGTCCACCGAGGGCGGCGTGGTGCTCTCCGTCGACCCCGGCAGCCGCGAGGTCGTCTACAGCGAACCGGGCTCCGTGCCCAAGGCGCTGGGCGAGGTCGACGTCGTCTTCCCGATGCTGCACGGCCCGTACGGGGAGGACGGCACCCTCCAGGGGCTGCTGGAGCTCTCCGGGGTGCCGTACGTCGGCTCGGGTGTGCTCTCCTCGGCCGTCGGCCAGGACAAGGAGTACATGAAGCGCGTCTTCACCTCCTTCGGCCTGCCCGTCGGGCCGTACGTGGTGATCCGGCCGCGCGAGTGGGACCGGGACCCGGCGGCCGCCCGGAAGAAGATCGTGGACTTCGCGGGCGAGCACGGCTGGCCGCTCTTCGTGAAGCCCGCCCGCGGCGGCTCGTCCATGGGCATCACCAAGGTCGACGACCTGGCCGGGCTGGACGAGGCCGTCGCCGAGGCGCAGCGCCACGACCCCAAGATCCTGGTCGAGTCGCTGCTGCGCGGACGCGAGATCGAGTGCGGTGTGCTGGAGTTCGAGGACGGGCCCCGGGCCAGCGTCCCCGCCGAGATCCCGCCCGTCACCGCCCACGAGTTCTACGACTTCGAGGCCAAGTACATCGATTCGGCCGCCGGTCTGGTGCCCGCCCCGCTGAGCGCGGAGGAGACCGCCGAGGTGCAGCGGCTCGCGGTCGCCGCGTTCGAGGCGGCGGCCTGCGAGGGCCTGGTGCGCGCGGACTTCTTCCTCACCGAGGACGGCACCTTCGTCATCAACGAGATCAACACCATGCCCGGCTTCACGCCGATCAGCATGTACCCGCGGATGTGGCAGGAGAGCGGGGTGCCCTACACCGAGCTGGTGGACCGGCTCATCCAGGCGGCACTGCGCCGGCCGACCGGCCTGCGCTGAGCCCGGCCCGCGCCGGGACCGGCCGGGGGAAGCACGCCTGTCGGCCCGCGCCCGCTGGAGGGGACAGGAAAGCGGCCGGGCCCGTCCTGACGACGGGCCCGGCCGGACGCGTGAGCGGACCCGGGGCGCACGGCCCGCGCCCGGGGAGGCCTGTCCGCCCGGACCGGGCCACCGCGCGGCGCAGTACGATCGCGACCGACCGCGGCAGCGCGTCGGCCGGGCGCGGCACAGCGCAGACGGGGGCGAGGGGGTCCTACAGGTGAACGACCGGGCAGGTCAGGGTGCGGGTGATGCCGTCCACCTGCTGGACCTTGGCGACCACCATGCGTCCCAGCTCGTCGACCGTGTCGGCCTGCGCCCGCACGATCACGTCGTAGGGGCCGGTCACATCCTCGGCCTGGATCACACCGGGAAGGGAGTTGATGGTCTCGGCGACCACCGACGCCTTGCCCACTTCGGTCTGGATGAGGATGTACGCCTGTACCACGGAGCCTCCAGGGCGGCAGCAGGATCTCGCCCCCTGCCGTCGGCGGAGAGATCCCAAGGAGAAGGGTCGCCACGGTATCGCGTCGCCGCGGGCCGCGGGGAGACCCTCGCGGCCGGGGCCGCTCGCGGTGTGGCGTACACAGAACAGAAGTTGACGTTTCTCTTGACGGTACCGAGGGCGGTGAGGGGCCGCGACCGCAGCAGACGGGCGCGGACCGGAGCCCCGCGTACCACCGACGCATGGAGAGGTGAACCTCGGTGAAGGGCACTGTGGGCGAGTTGGGGGAGTTCGGGCTCATCGAGCAGCTCACCTCCCGGCTCACCTCCACCCCGGCGGTGCGGATCGGGCCCGGCGACGACGCCGCGGTCGTCTCCGCCCCCGACCGGCGGGTCGTGGCGAGCACGGACATCCTGCTGGAGGGCCGGCACTTCCGCCGGGACTGGTCGACCGCCTACGACGTCGGCCGCAAGGCCGCCGCCCAGAACCTCGCCGACATCGCGGCCATGGGCGCGGTCCCCACGGCGCTGCTGCTGGGCCTGGTGGTCCCCGCCGAGCTGCCCGTCACCTGGGCCTCCGAGCTGATGGACGGCATCCGCGACGAGTGCCAGGTCGCCGGGGCGGCCGTGGTCGGCGGGGACGTGGTGCGCGGCGACCTGATCACCCTCGCCATCACGGCCCTCGGCGACCTGCGCAACCACGAGCCGGTCACCCGGGCCGGGGCACAGCCCGGGGACGTCGTCGCGTACACCGGCTGGCTCGGCTGGTCCGCCGCCGGGCACGCGGTGCTCTCGCGCGGCTTCCGCTCGCCGCGCGCCTTCGTCGAGGCCCACCGCCGGCCCGAGCCGCCGTACCACGCGGGGCCCGCCGCGGCCGGGCTCGGGGCCACCGCGATGTGCGACGTGAGCGACGGGCTCGTGGCCGACCTGGGGCACATCGCCCGGGCGAGCAAGGTCCGGATCGACCTGCGTTCGGGGCTGATCGACATCCCGACCCAGATGAACGACATCGGCCAGGCCGTGGGCGTCGACCCGATCCAGTGGGTGCTCACCGGGGGAGAGGACCACGCGATCGTGGCGACCTTCCCGCCGGACGCCAAGCTGCCCGCCCGCTGGAAGGTCATCGGCGAGGTGCTGAACCCCTCCGCGCTGCCGCAGGTGACCGTGGACGGCGCCCCGTGGACCAGCAAGAGCGGCTGGGACCACTTCGGGGACATCGAGGACGGGCGGGGCTGACCGCCCCGCCGGGCGCGCCCGGTGAGCCGGGTCCGGGCCCGGTCCGGCGGGGGCGGTGGGCGGCCCCGGGGTGCGCCGGGGGCGGGCAGTAGATTCACCGGCATGCAGATACCCCCGCTGTCACCGCCCCCGCGTGTGCTGACCGTCGCCGGTTCCGACTCCGGCGGCGGCGCAGGCATCCAGGCCGACCTGAAGACCATGCTCGCCCTCGGCGTCCACGGCATGAGCGTGCTGACCGCCGTGACCGCGCAGAACTCCGTCGGGGTGCAGGGCGCGTGGGAGCTGCCCGTCGAGGCGGTGACGGCCCAGTACCGCAGTGTGGTGGACGACATCGGCGTCCAGGCGGTGAAGACCGGGATGCTCGCCTCCGCCGCCCTGGTCTCCGCCGTCGCCGGGCTGCTCGCCACGACGGACGCCCCCGTCGTCGTCGACCCGGTGGGCGTCTCCAAGCACGGCGATTCGCTGCTCGCCGCCTCCGCCCTGGACTCGGTGCGCCGGGAACTGCTGCCGACAGCCACCGTGGCCACCCCGAACCTGGACGAGGTCGCCCAGCTCACCGGGATCACGGTGCACGACGAGGACGGCATGCGGGAGGCTGCCCGGGCCGTGCTGGACTTCGGGCCGCGCTGGGCGCTGATCAAGGGCGGCCATCTCGCGGGCGACGCGGTGGACCTGCTCACCGACGGCACCGAGGAGCACTGGCTGCGCGCCCCGCGGCTGGACAACCGCCATACGCACGGCACGGGCTGCACCCTGGCGTCGGCCGTCGCGGCGGGCCTCGCGCGGGGCCTGGCGGTCCCGGAGGCGGTACGGGCGGCGAAGGAGTACGTCACCGGGGCGATCGCGGCCGGGTTCGCCCTGGGGGCGGGGATCGGGCCGGTGGACCACGGCTGGCGGCAGCGGGCCTGAGCCGGCGGGCTGCCCACCGGCTTCCCGCCGTCCCCGGCCGGGTACGGCAAGAAGCCGGTCCACCGAGGTGGACCGGCTTCTCAAGGCAACCGCAGGGGCTGCGCTACGACGAGACGTCGGCGGGAGCTTCCCCGCTGACGCGGGGGAGCAACACTTAGCGCGAGACCTTGCCGGCCTTGATGCACGAGGTGCAGACGTTGAGCCGCTTCGGCGTCCGACCGACCACGGCACGCACGCGCTGGATGTTCGGGTTCCAGCGACGGGACGTACGGCGGTGCGAGTGCGAAATGTTGTTGCCGAAGCCCGGCCCCTTGCCGCAGACGTCGCAGTTGGCAGCCACGGGTCACTCCAAAGACTTCAGATGCACTTACAGTGAAATCCGGCGTGCCGGATCAGTGATCTGAGTGGCTTGCCGGGGGAATGGCCCGATTCTCATCGGGCAACCGGAGCAGCATACAACGGCTGCTTCGGAGATACGAAACTACCACGGGATCTCCGGCCCCCGCCCCGGCCCGGGACCGGCACCCGGTCTACGCTGCGGTGCAGCCCGCCGCCCCCACGGCCCGTACGCCACCGAGGAGGACCACCAGGTGCCGCAGACGATGGACGCCGCAGCGGTGCGCGCCTGGTGTTCGCTCGCGCTGGACGCCCTCGGCCGGGAGCGCGAGGAGATCGACGCGATCAACGTCTACCCCGTCGCGGACGGGGACACCGGCACCAACCTCTATCTGACCGCCGAGTCGGCGGTCCAGGCGGTGGAGGCGGTCTTCGCCGCCCACGAGACCGGGCGCACCGAGCCCGCGCTCGGTGACGTGATCCGCGCGATGGCGCACGGCGCGCTGCTGGGCGCCCGGGGGAACTCCGGCACGATCCTGGCGCAGCTGCTGCGCGGTATGTCCGAACGCCTCGCGGCGGGCACGGGCCTCGCCCCGGCCCTGTCCCGCGCCGCGACCCTGGCCCGCCAGGCGGTCGCCCACCCCGTCGAGGGCACGATCCTCACGGTCGCGGACGCGGCGGCGACGGCGGCGGGGCGCTGTGCGTCGGGGCGGCCCGTCGGCCCGGCAGGCGCTCCCGACGCGGGGGCCGCCGGGCCTGTGACCGTCCAGGCGGACGGCGTCACCGGCCCGGGGGCCGGCTCGCCCGCCGCTGCCGCCGCGTCCGGACCCGGGGCCGGGTCGGACGCATCCGTCGCCGGTCCTGCCGGGCCCGCCCAGGCCGGCCCGGCAGGCGCTCCCGACGCGGGGGCCGCCGGGCCCGGCCTTGCCGCCGAGGGGCGCGCCGGGTCCGCGGCCGCCTCCGGCCCGGACCGGTCCGCCGGGCCCGGGACGGAGGGGCCCGGTTCCGCACCCGCCGTCGGGGACGGCGCGGTCGCGCGGGCCGCGTGGGCCGGGGCCAAGGAGGCGCTGCCCGCGACGACCGGGCAGCTCGCGGTGCTCGGGCGGGCCGGGGTGGTGGACGCGGGCGGGCGGGGGCTCCTTGCCGTGCTCGGGGCGCTCGTCGAGGCGCTGACGGGAGAGGCCCCCGAGCCCGCCGCCCCCCGCCGGGCCCGGCCCGCCGCCGTGACCCGTGCCCCCGAAGTCCCCGAACCCTGCGCCGAGGGAGGGCCCGCCTACGAGGTGATCTACCTCCTGGAGGCGGACGAGGCCCCCGTCGCACGGCTGCGGGAGCGGCTCGACGCCCTCGGGGACTCCCTCGTCGTCGTCGGCGGCGACGGGCTGTGGAACGTCCACGTCCATGTCGACGACGCCGGCGCGGCCGTCGAGGCAGGCGTGGAGGCCGGCCGCCCGTACCGCATCCGGATCACCCACTTCGCCTCCGACACCGCCCCGCCCCGCGAGCAGGTGCAGCGCGCCGTCGTCGCCGTCGTGCCCGGGGACGGGCTGCCCGCCCTCTGCGCCGAGGCCGGGGCGACGGCTGTGCCCACCCGGCCCGGCGAACCCCCCGCCAGCGGCGAACTCGTCGACGCCATCCGCCGGGCCCACGCCCGGGAGGTCGTCCTGCTGCCCAACGACCCCGCCCTGCGCCACACCGCCGCCGCGGCCGCCGAACAGGCCCGCGCGGAGGGCGTGCGCGTCGCCCTCATCCCGACCCGCTCCCCGGTCCAGGGCCTCGCCGCCCTCGCCGTGCACGAGGCCGGCCGCAGCTTCGACGAGGACGTGGTCGCCATGACCGCCGCCGCGGGCGCCACCCGGTACGCCGAACTCGCCGTCGCCGAACGCCAGTCGTGGACCTCCGCAGGCGTCTGCCAGGCCGGTGACGTCCTCGGCCTGATCGACGGGGACGTCGCCGTCATCGGCGAGGACCTCGCCGCCACCGCCACCGCCGTCCTCGACCGCATGCTCTCCTCCGGCGGCGAACTCGTCACCCTGGTCCTCGGCGACCCGGCCCCCGACGGGCTCGCCGCCCGGCTGGAGGACCATGTGCGCGAGGGCTACCTGGCCGTGGACACCGTCAGCTACCCGGGAGGCGGGCCCACCCCGCTGCTCATCGGCGTCGAATGACCCCGCTGTCGGCGGTGTGGTGTGCAATGGAGGGCGTGCCCGCGCTCGACGAACCCCTCAAGAACGCGCTCGGCGCCGCCACCGCCAAGGTGATGGCCGAGCATCTGGACCTCCACACCCTCGGCGACCTGCTGCACCACTACCCGCGGCGGTACGCGGAGCGCGGCGAGCTGACCTCCCTCGCCGACCTCCCGCTCGACGAACACGTCACCGTCGTCGCCCAGGTCGCCGACGCCCGGGTGCACACCTTCAACGGCGGCCGCGGCAGACGGCTGGAGGTGACCATCACCGACGGCTACGGCAGGCTCCAGCTGGTCTTCTTCGGCAAGGGCGTCCACAAGCCGCACAAGGACCTGCTCCCCGGCACCCGCGCGATGTTCGCCGGCAAGGTGTCGATGTTCAACCGCCGGCTCCAGCTCTCCCACCCGGCGTACGAACCACTGACCGGCGACGCCTCCGCCGCCGACGCCGTGGACGCCTTCGCCGGGCGGCTCATCCCGATCTACCCGGCCTGCAAGCAACTGGAGTCCTGGAAGATCTCCAAGGCCGTCGACGCCGTCCTCGACCGGGCCGCCGACGCCGTGGACCCGCTCCCCGCCGCCCTGCGCGAGGGCCGCGGCATGGTCACCCTCCCCGAGGCGCTGCGCCTGATCCACCGCCCGCGCACCAAGGACGACATCGAGCGGGCCCGCGAACGGCTCAAGTGGGACGAGGCGTTCGTCCTCCAGGTCGCCCTGGCCCGCCGCCGGTTCGCCGACACCCAGCTCCCCGCCGTCCCCCGCGTCCCCGCCGAGGACGGCCTGCTCACCGCCTTCGACGCCCGGCTGCCCTTCACCCTCACCGAGGGCCAGCGCACGGTCAGCAAGGAGATCTTCGACGACCTCGCCACGGCCCACCCCATGCACCGCCTCCTCCAGGGCGAGGTGGGCTCCGGCAAGACCATGGTCGCGCTGCGCGCCATGCTCGCCGTCGTCGACGCGGGCGGACAGGCCGCGATGCTCGCGCCCACCGAGGTCCTGGCCCAGCAGCACCACCGCTCGATCACCGAGATGATGGGCGACCTCGCCGAGGCCGGACTGCTCGGCGGCTCGGAGCACGGCACCAAGGTCGTGCTGCTGACCGGCTCCATGGGTGCCGTCGCCCGCCGGCAGGCCCTGCTCGACCTGGTGACGGGCGAGGCCGGCATCGTCATCGGCACCCACGCCCTGATCGAGGACAAGGTCCAGTTCCACGACCTCGGCCTGGTCGTCGTCGACGAACAGCACCGCTTCGGCGTCGAGCAGCGCGACGCCCTCCGCTCCAAGGGCAAGCAGCCGCCCCACCTGCTGGTCATGACCGCCACCCCCATCCCGCGCACCGTCGCCATGACGGTCTTCGGCGACCTGGAGACCTCGGTCCTCGACCAGCTCCCGGCCGGCCGCTCGCCCATCGCCAGCCATGTCGTCCCGGCCGCCGACAAGCCCCACTTCCTGGCCCGCGCCTGGGAACGGGTGCGGGAGGAGGTCGAGAGCGGGCACCAGGCGTACGTGGTCTGCCCCCGCATCGGCGACGAGGAGGACGAGAAGAAGGCCGCCGCGAAGAAGGCCCCCGCGTCCTCCCCGGCCGCCGACGACGCCGAGAAGCGCCCGCCGCTCGCCGTCCTGGAGGTCGCCGAACAGCTCACCCGCGGCCCCCTCGCCGGCCTCCGCGTCGAGGTGCTGCACGGCAGGATGCAGCCCGACGACAAGGACGCGGTGATGCGCCGCTTCGCCGCCGGCGAGACGGATGTGCTGGTCGCCACCACCGTCATCGAGGTCGGCGTCAACGTCCCCAACGCCACCGCCATGGTCATCATGGACGCGGACCGGTTCGGCGTCTCCCAGCTCCACCAGCTGCGCGGCCGGGTCGGCCGCGGCTCCGCCCCCGGACTGTGCCTGCTGGTCACCGAGATGCCCGAGGCGAGCCCCGCCCGCGCCCGGCTCGGCGCGGTCGCCGCCACCCTGGACGGCTTCGAACTCTCCCGTATCGACCTGGAGCAGCGCCGCGAGGGCGACGTCCTCGGCCAGGCCCAGTCCGGGGTGCGCACCTCGCTGCGGATGCTCGCCGTCATCGAGGACGAGGAGATCATCGCGGCGGCCCGGGAGGAGGCCGTCGCCGTCGTCCGCGAGGACCCGGAGCTGGAGCACCTGCCCGGGCTGCGCACCGCCCTGGACGCCCTGCTCGACAAGGAGCGGGAGCAGTACCTCGACAAGGGCTGAGACACTGGTCGCACACGCCCCGGCCCCCGCCACCGGCCCCGCACGCCCCGCGCGGCCGGGCGGGGCACGGACCACAGGAAGGCCCTCCATGACCCGCGTGATCGCCGGCGCTGCCGGCGGACGCCGGCTCGCCGTACCGCCCGGCAACGGCACCCGTCCCACCTCCGACCGCGCCCGCGAGGGGCTGTTCTCCAGCTGGCAGGCGCAACTCGGCACCCTGCACGGCGTCCGGGTGGCCGACCTGTACGCCGGCTCCGGGGCCGTCGGACTGGAGGCCCTGTCCCGGGGGGCCGCGCACGCCCTGCTGGTCGAGGCGGACGCCCGGGCCGCCCGTACCGTCCGGGAGAACGTCCGCGCCCTCGGCCTGCCCGGCGCCGAGGTGCGCACCGGCCGGGCCGAACAGGTCGCCGCGGGAGAGGCCCCCGAGCAGCCCTACGACATCGTCTTCCTGGACCCGCCGTACGCGGTCACCGACGACGATCTTCGCGAGATTCTGCTCACACTCCGCCGTGGGGGCTGGCTCGCGGACGACGCGCTCGCCACCGTGGAGCGCAGCACCAGGGGCGGGGAGTTCGACTGGCCCGGGGGCTTCGAGGCCGTACGGGCCCGTCGCTACGGCGAGGGAACGCTTTGGTACGGTCGCGCCGCCTCTACGTGCGAAGACGCACCATGACCGGACCGGAGAGCGAGGGACTTCAGTTGCGCCGCGCAGTCTGTCCGGGGTCGTTCGACCCCATCACCAACGGACACCTCGACATCATCGCCCGCGCCTCCAAGCTGTACGACGTGGTGCATGTCGCGGTGATGATCAACAAGTCCAAGCAGGGCCTGTTCACCGTGGACGAGCGGATCGACCTGATCCGCGAGGTCACCGGGGAGTACGGGAACGTCGTCGTCGAGTCCCACCACGGTCTGCTCGTCGACTTCTGCAAGGAGCGCGACATCCCCGCCATCGTCAAGGGGCTGCGGGCCGTCAGCGACTTCGACTACGAGCTCCAGATGGCCCAGATGAACAACGGGCTCTCGGGCGTCGAGACCCTGTTCGTCCCGACCAACCCGACCTACAGCTTCCTCTCGTCCAGCCTGGTCAAGGAGGTCGCGGCCTGGGGCGGGGACGTCTCCCACCTGCTGCCCGAGGCCGTCCACCGTGCCCTCGTCCGGCGGCTCGGCGAACGCGGCTGAGCACCCGGGGCCGCCCGGTCCGGCCGCCCCCGGCCCGCCGGGACCGGACCCCGGTCCGCTGACGGTCCGTCATCCGGTGTCCGCGGACCGGCGACTGGCCGTACAGTCGTCCCGTCCGTCCCTCCGCAGCCCCCGGACGGACACGGGGAGCAGGGGCTCCGATTCACCGGGAGAGTGGCGAACCACCGTGGATGTGCAGAAGAAGCTCGACGACATCGTCGAGGCGGTCACCAGCGCCCGGTCGATGCCCATGTCGGCCTCCTGCGTGGTCAACCGCGCCGAACTGCTGGCCATGCTCGAAGAGGTCCGCGACGCGCTGCCCGGCTCCCTGGCCCGGGCCCAGGAGCTGATCGGCGGCCGGGAGGAGATGGTGGAGCAGGCCCGCCGGGAGGCGGAGCGGATCATCGAGTCCGCGCACGCCGAACGCGGCTCCCTGATCTCGGACACCCAGGTCGCCCGCCAGTCGCAGGACGAGGCCGACCGCATCCTCGCCGAGGCCCGCCGGGAGGCCGAGGAGATCCGCGCGGAGGCCGACGACTACGTGGACTCCAAGCTCGCCAACTTCGAGGTCGTCCTCACCAAGACCATCGGCTCGGTCGACCGCGGCCGCGAGAAGCTCCTCGGCCGGGGCCCCGGCCTCGACGAGCAGGGCTACGCGGACGAGGACGCCCCCGAGCACAGCAGCGACCCCGCCACCCTGATCCACCGCGCGGACGAGTACGTGGACGCCAAGCTCGGCGCCTTCGAGGCGGTCCTCTCCAAGACCCTGGACGCCGTCGGCCGCGGCCGGCAGAAGCTGCACGGCCGGACCGCCGGCGACGACCTGGGCGACCACATGGCCGCCCAGGACGCCGCCGGGAACCCGCTGCACACCAGCGACGCCGACTACCTCGCGGGCCTCGCGGAACTGGCCGACCCGGCGCCCGCCCCGGCCCGGGCCCCGGTCCCGCAGCAGGCCGCCCCCGTCGCCGAGCACCCCGAGCACCAGCCGTACGCGCCCGCCGCGGACTACGGCGGGACCGGCGCCGCCGCCCCCCAGATCCCGGCCCAGCACGACCCGTACGGATACCCCGCCCAGTCCCAGGACCCCTACGGGGGCTACGGGCAGCAGCAGCCCGACCCGTACGCCACGGCCGGCTACGGCGCCCAGCAGGGCTACGACCAGCAGGGATACGGTCACCAGGACCCCTACGCCTACGCGCCCCCGCAGCCGGCGAACCCGCCCCAGCAGGCCGCCGCGCTGGACGAGACCAGCCTCTTCGACACCAGCATGATCGACATGGAGCAGCTGCGGCGCTACGAGCAGGGCCGCTGAGCCGAGCGGCCGCCGGCGGCCGCTCGCCACGGCCGCGCTTCGCGTCGCTCGCGCCCGGTTCCGGGCGGCCCGGGCGGGACCGTCTGCCCGTCCCGGACCGGGGGCCCGTCCCGTCCCGGACCGGATTGGGTCTACGGTGGCCGTTGAAGTATCCTGGCTCTTCGGTCGCGCCCAGTTCCGCGATTCCGCCTGCCCGCTTCGCCCCGCGAACCGGGCACACCCCACGATCCGAAAGCAGGAAGACCCCTGAGCACGCGCCTCGACCACCGCAACCCCCTCGTGTTCGACACACACGAGCTGGGACGGCGGCCCGGTGCGCTCCAGCGGATCTCCCGCACGGTGGACGCACCCGCGCCGCCGGCCGTCCTCGGTATCGACGGGGTCATCGGAGTGCCCGAGGGCAAGCCGGTCGAGCTGGACCTCCGCCTGGAGTCCGTCATGGAAGGGGTGCTCGTCACGGGTACCGCCCGTGCGATCGCCGAGGGGGAGTGCGTAAGGTGTCTGGAGCCGCTGCGCGTCGATGTCGCGGCGGACTTCCAGGAGATGTTCACGTATCCCGACGCCGACGACCGGGGCCGCACTGCGGAGCCCGCCGACGACGCCGAGGACGAGGACATCCTCTATCTCGAGGACGGCATGTTCGACCTCGAACCCGTGCTGCGTGACGCGGTGGTGCTCGCACTGCCGATGCAGCCGGTGTGCCGGGAGGACTGCGAGGGTCTGTGCTCCGAGTGCGGGGCCGACCTGAACGACGACCCGGACCACCACCACGACGCCGTCGACATCCGTTGGGCGGCACTGCAGGGACTCGCCGAGACCATTCAGGACGGCGAGAAGGACAACATGGGCGGCGCCGAAGCGGGCGTCGACGAGAAGCAGGAGAAGTAGCCGTGGCTGTTCCGAAGCGGAAGATGTCGCGCAGCAACACGCGCCACCGCCGGTCGCAGTGGAAGGCTGCGGTCCCCACCCTGGTTTCGTGTGAGCGTTGCCAGGAGCCGAAGCAGCAGCACATCGCGTGCCCGAGCTGCGGCACCTACAACAAGCGCCAGGTCCTCGAGGTCTGAGCGGCTGGTGAGAGGCGCCATGTCTGAGTCCAACAAGACGGACAATGCCTCGTCCCACACGCTTCTGGAAGGGCGGCTCGGGTACCGACTCGAGTCCGCCCTTCTGGTGCGTGCGCTGACGCACCGCAGCTACGCGTACGAGAACGGCGGTCTGCCCACCAACGAGCGGCTGGAGTTCCTCGGGGACTCCGTGCTCGGCCTGGTGGTCACCGACACGCTGTACCGCACCCACCCCGACCTGCCCGAGGGCCAACTGGCCAAGCTGCGGGCCGCGGTGGTCAACTCGCGTGCGCTGGCGGAGGTCGGCCGCGGCCTCGAACTCGGCTCGTTCATCCGGCTCGGCCGGGGTGAAGAGGGCACGGGCGGCCGGGACAAGGCGTCCATCCTCGCCGACACCCTGGAAGCGGTGATCGGCGCGGTCTATCTCGACCAGGGCCTCGAAGCGGCGTCCGAGCTGGTGCACCGGCTCTTCGACCCGCTGATCGAGAAGTCCTCGAACCTGGGCGCGGGCCTGGACTGGAAGACCAGTCTCCAGGAACTCACCGCCGCCGAGGGGCTCGGCGTCCCGGAGTACCTCGTCAGCGAGACCGGGCCCGACCACGAGAAGACCTTTACTGCTGCCGCCCGCGTCGGTGGTGTCTCGTACGGCACCGGCACCGGCCGCAGCAAGAAGGAGGCGGAGCAGCAGGCGGCGGAGTCCGCCTGGCGGGAGATCCGCGCCGCCGCGGAGGACCGGGCCAAGGCGGCCGCGGCCGCCGAGGCGTCGTCGGCTGCGCCGGACGGGTCCGCCGGTCCGGACGGGGCCGTCGCGGATGCGCCGTCCGCCGGGGGAGGGGCCGCCGACACCCCTGCCGCCGTGGACCCGGAATCCGTCACGGAGCCGGAGTCCGTCACGGAGCCGGAGTCCGTCACGGAGTCGGACCGGGCGTCCGCCTGATCCGTCCTTCCGTTCCGTCCAGTCCCTAGGGCCCCTCGCGCTCCCGTGCGAGGGGCCCTACGGCACCCTGCCGCCCGCCCCTTCCCCGAAGGAGACCCGTTGCCCGAGCTGCCCGAGGTCGAAGTCGTCCGCCGAGGACTCGCCACCTGGGTCACCGGCCGCACGATCGCCGAGGTGGAGGTCCTCCACCCCCGCGCGGTCCGCCGGCACCTCGCCGGCGGCGAGGACTTCGCCGCGCGCCTGCGCGGACGGCGCGTGGCCGACGCCCGCCGCCGCGGCAAGTACCTCTGGCTCCCCCTGGAGGGCACCGGCAGCTCGGTCCTCGGTCATCTCGGCATGAGCGGACAACTCCTGGTCCAGCCGGTCACCGCGGTCTCCGAGAAGCACCTGAGGATCCGCCTCCGCTTCGACGACACCCTCGGCACCGAGCTCCGCTTCGTCGACCAGCGCACCTTCGGGGGCCTGTCCGTCCACGACGACACCCCCGAGGGCCTCCCCGACGTCATCGCGCACATCGCCCGCGACCCGCTCGACCCCCTCTTCGACGACGCCGCCTTCCACACGGCCCTGCGCGCCCGCCGCACCACCGTGAAGCGTGCCCTCCTCGACCAGTCCCTGATCAGCGGCGTCGGCAACATCTACGCCGACGAGGCCCTCTGGCGCGCCCGCCTCCACTACGACCGCCCGACGGCCACCCTCACCCGCCCCAGGTCCACCGAACTCCTGGCCCACGTCCGCGAGGTCATGACCGCGGCACTGGCCGTGGGCGGCACCACCTTCGACAGCCTCTACGTCAACGTCAACGGCGAATCGGGCTACTTCGACCGCTCCCTCGACGCCTACGGCCGCGAGAACGAACCCTGCCGCCGCTGCGGGACCCCGATCCGCCGCCGCCCGTGGATGAACCGGTCGAGCTACTTCTGCCCGAGGTGCCAGCGGGCGCCGCGCGCCTAGGAGGCGTCCGCAAAGTCTCGCCTGGTCCACGACGTCCGGGCGAACGGGGCGACGTTCCGGACACTCCCTAGCGCCGCTTGCGCTTCTGGCGCCCCCGGTCCTTCTTCGAGCGCCCCAGCAACTGCTGCGCCCGGTACTTGTGGCCCATCTCCATCAGCAGACCCGCGAGGACTTCGGTGACCGAGACCGTGTCCGGATGGTCGTGGCCGAGGACGCGTCTGCTTCTCGCGAGCGTGTCCTCGAACAGCAGCAGCGCCCGCTCGCGCCGGCGCAGTGCCCGCAGGGTCACGGCGAAGGTGTGCGCCGACAGGAGAGTGTCGGGGTGGTCGTTGCCGAGGACGCGTCGGCGGCGCGCCAGGGTGTCGTCCTTCATCCGCCGTGCCTCTTCGAGATGGCCCAGCTGGTGCATGCTGATGGCAAGACTGTGGGCGGCCTGGAGGGTGTTGGGGTGGTCGTTGCCGAGGATGCGCTTGCGGCGCGCCAGGGTGTCCTCCTCCATGCGCCGTGCTTCCTCGAACCTTCCCAGAGAGAACAGGCTGGCCGCGAGGTTGTGGGCGGACTGCAGGGTGTCGGGGTCGTCGTCCCCCAGCGTCCGTCGCCGTCGCGAGTAGGTGTCCCTGTCCAGTTCATGTGAGGCGGTGCTGCTGCCGAGGTGGTTGAGGGTGACAGCGAGGTCGTTGGCGGATTGCAGCGTCTTGCGGTGGTCGTCGCCGAGTGTCCGCCGCCGTCGTTCGAGGGTGTCCTCGATCAGTGACTGCGCGTTCCCGAAGTCCCCGAGGTCCACCATCGCGTGCGCGAGGAACTGCATACAGTTGAGGGTGTCCGCATGGTCCTCGCCCAGAGAGCGCGTCCAGGCCCCGCCGAGGGAAGCGGTCAGGGCGTGCGCACTGCGAGGCTGACCGCTGCGGATCAGGAAGAGCGCGGCGTTCAGCAGGACCGGCCTCAGCTCCTCGTGATCCCGCAGGAAGTGCCCGGTCGCGTTCAGGTGTGCGGTGAGGGCCGCCCACGCGGGCCAGGACTCCGGGCTGTCGGGGTCACCCGGCGAGACCGACGTGATGACCGCACCGATGTCGGCGCGGTACGCCTCGGTGCGCGCCGCCTCCGCCCGGTCGCGCAGCACCGCCTGCGTGAGGCGGTGGATCTGGAGTGACTCGTGGTCCACCCGCGCGAGCCCGTACCGGCTCAGCGAACGCAGCGCCCTCTGCGGCCACATGAAGTCGTCCGGATCGCCCGCGATGGTGCCGAGCCGGGCGCGGGCCCGTTCCAGCCAGACCGTGGGGACGGGCTCCGGACCGAAGAAGGCACACAGGAAGAGCAGGGCCGCCGCCTCCGGGTCCTGTTCGGTCAGCCGGTCGGTGGAGATGGCGACTGTGGCGGCCAGTGACACCGGATAGCCGGGTGCCTCGCCCTCCCGCATGATCGCCGCGGTGCTCGTACCGAGGATCTGCCGGTAGCGGGCCGGCGTCATCCCGTTGACGATCACTCCCGCCGCCTGCGCCAGCGCGAGGGGCAGTTCACCCAGGTCGTCGGCGAGCAGGTCCGCGTCCTCGGCTCCGAGCCCCGGGATGTGGGCCGTCAGATAGGCGACGGCGTCCGCCCGGGTGAAGACGTTCAGCCCGGTGCGGTGGGCGATGCCGCGCCATTCCGGGTTGCGGGACGTGATCAGCACGTGGCCCCGCCCCTCGGGCAGCCACGTCCCGACCAGCTTCGGGTTCTCCGCGTTGTCGAGGACGACGAGCCAGCGGTCGTGCGTGCGCAGGTGCTGGAGGACGGCGTAGGCGTTCTGTTCGGAGCCCGCCTCGGGCTTCGCGATGCCCAGGCGGTGGGCGAGTTCCGTGTAGTGGACGGGCAGTTGGTCGGCCTGCTCGGCGTCGATCCACCACACCAGGTCGTACTGGCCGGCGAAGCGGTGCGCGTACTCCAGTGCCATCTGGGTCTTGCCGATCCCGCCCATGCCGTGGAGGGCGTGCACCACGGCCTGCCCGCCGCGGAGCAGTCCTTCGCGCAGCTCGGCGATCTCTGCCTCGCGGCCGGAGAAGTCGGGGTTGCGGCGGGGGACCCGCCACACGTCGGGGCGGTCGCCGTCCCGGGGCAGCCGGGGTCTGGGCACCGCGTCCGCCCCTCGGCGCGGCCGGGCCGCCGCCCGCGACCCGCCGGGCCGTCCGCCCGGGAACCGCGGTGGGGCGTCCGGCCGCTTCGTGCCCTCCACGGCCTCGGTCAGCGCCGCGAGCGCGGCCTCCTCGTCCAGGCCGTGCAGATCCTTGCGCAGCTTCGCGGCCAGCAGCGCCGGGACGTCCGCGGTCGCGACGGGCTCCAGCGCGAGGGGAATCACGCGGTCCCGGCGCGCCACGGCCGCGGTCCACTCCTCCCGCGTCCAGCGGTCGGGCTCGAAGTAGGACCGGGAGAACAGGGCGACCACCGCGTCCGAGGTCTCCAGCGCGTGGTCCATGTGCTGGACGAAGTCGTCGCCCGTGCGCCAGTCCCAGACGTCCAGGATCACCTGGTGCCCGGCGTCCCCGAGATGCCAGGCCACCCACTCCGCCCAGGGGCGGTCCGGTCCCGCGTAGCTGACGAAGAACTGCTGTGTGCCGTCGGTCATGTGGCCCCCCGAGCGACCAGGCCCTGCGCTGTCCCCACCATGATCCCCCGCCGGGGCCCGGCCGGGCAGGGGATCGTCAGGATCGCGCCCCCGCTACCCGAGGACGCGCCCGAGGTAGCCGCGCACGTAGCCCGCGACGACGTGCAGGTGGCTCTCCAGCAGGAAGCGGCCGCCGTCGATCAGGTGGACCTCCGCGGTGTCCGGGCTGACCGGACTCGGGTCGGGCACGCCGTGCAGGTACTGCCGGCGGAACTGGCGCGTCGCCACTACGAACGCACCCGCTGAACTACGGCCGGCTCAGTAGCCGAAGTTCTGCGTCCACCAGGGCCCGCCGTCTCCCTCGTGCACCCCGATGCCCATCGTCGTGAAGTCGCAGTTCAGGATGTTCGCGCGGTGGCCGTCGCTCTCCATCCAGGCGTTCATGACCGCGCCGGCGTCGGCCTGGCCGCGGGCGATGTTCTCGGCGCCGAGGCTGGTGACACCGGCCGCGTCGGCGCGGGTCCAGGGGCTCGCGCCGTCGGGGGAGGTGTGGTCGAAGTAGTTGCGGGCCGCCATGTCGTCGGAGTGGGCGCGGGCCAGCTTCGACAGGGCGTCGCTCTCCTTCACCGGGGCGCAGCCCACCAGGGCGCGCTCCTCGTTGACGAGGGTGAAGACGGCGGAGGTGAGGGACGGCGAGGGCGCCGAGGTGCTCGGTGCCGCCGGCTCGGCGGAGGGCTTCTTCGGCGCGGGCGCCTTCTCGCGCGTCGGGGACGGGCTCGGGCGCTTCGCCTCGGGGGCCTTGGACTTCGGCGCGGGCTTCTCGGCGGCCCGCTCGGTCGGCTTCGGCTTCGCGGCGGGCTTCTTCGAGGGCGTCGCCGACGGCTTCGGCTTCTTCGAGGGCTCGGCCGCCTTCTTCGACGGGGCCGAGGGGGCCGGGGCCTTCGACGGCTCGGCCGTCCGGCTCGGCGACGGCGTCGCCTCGGCGCCGGTGTCCCCGTACGGCTGGAGCTTCGGCGGTCCGTCGGTGCGTATCTCGGACACCGGGGAGGAGTTGCCCGAGGAACCGATGGTGAACGTGTCGCCACCCGGCAGCAGCCCGGTCGCGACGGCCACGGCGCCGACCGCCGCGGCGGCGGAGACACCGAGCAGGCCGGTGCGCACAGGCGTGCCCGCCCGCTTCTTCCCATGGCGACCCATGTGATGTGCCTTCCTGATCCCGGTTCCCGGCCCGCTGATCGCGGCGCCGACTCGGCGGTCTCACCCGAACGAGTGAGGCGCATTGCGTCCGGACTGTACGCCAAAGCATCCCGGGGGTGGGGTGATCCATCCGTATTCCGCCCGTTACCGTCATGAGCATGAACGACGATGCGCGCCTCACGGCGTGGGTACGCGGCCGGGTACAGGGAGTGGGCTTCCGCTGGTTCACCAGGGAGAACGCCATGGCGATCGGGGAGCTGAAAGGCTTCGCCCTCAACCTCGACGACGGCCGGGTCCAGGTCGTGGCGGAGGGGCCGCGTGAGAATTGCCACCGTCTCCTGGACTGGCTGCGGTCCTCCGACACACCCGGCCGCGTCGACGGCGTCACTGAGATCTGGGCCACGCCGAGGGGCGGATATCCGGACTTCGCGATCCGCTGACGAGCGCCACGGCCCGCCCCGACACGCCGGGCGCGGGCCGTCCCGCGGAACGTCCCCGCGTCGCCCCGCGTATGTGCGCGGAGACGGAAAGCACCTGGTGGTTGCCAAGACGGGCCGTCCCGTGCCAGGCTGCGGCGGAACCAAAGATCGCGACGCCCCCAGGGCCCCGCAGGTCAGGCACCCCGCGCCGAGGCGACGGGCGTGTGCCCCCGGGACGCCCGCGGATACGGGGTGTGATCGTGTTGACCGTCAAACTTTTTGGTGAGACTCTGGAATCCCCGCGCACCTGAGCTGTCCGGCAGCTGGAACCGCAAGCACCACAAGAGCTGTCGCACACCGCGGGTGCGAAAATCCCTCACGACCCACACCGCATCGGTCGGTCACTCATTGTGGAGGACCACTCATCATGGCAAAGGCGCTTCTCGGTTACGTCGGCGGTTCCGACCCGCGACTCCTCGCCGAGATGCGACGGCTTCAGCAGCGCGTCCAGGACCTCGAATCCGAGCTCGTACGGATCCAGTCCGAGAACGACGCGCTGAGCGCTGCCGTCGCCAAGCACCCGGGAGAGTCGCTGCTCGAGGGCATCGACATCGACGTTCCCCAGGCGGAGCCCGCGCTCACCTGAGCGGCGCGTCGCCGGAGATTCACCGCGCACCAGGATATGCAAGGGACGCCACGGCGTCCCTTCTTTCTTTCCCCCGCTTCTGCGGCTTCCGTAGCCTCTGCCAGGCCCCACCCTCGTGCGCGCGTGCTCGTACCGTCTGAGATGCCCTGCGCCTTCGGGGGCGAAACCGCGGGGGAAAGGTAGAGTCCGGCGGCGTGCACCTCAAGGCCATGACCCTGCGCGGCTTCAAGTCCTTCGCGTCCGCCACGACGCTGCGCTTCGAACCGGGAATCACCTGCGTCGTCGGCCCGAACGGCTCGGGCAAGTCCAACGTGGTCGACGCGCTCTCCTGGGTCATGGGCGAACAGGGCGCCAAGTCGCTGCGCGGCGGCAAGATGGAGGACGTCATCTTCGCCGGGACCACCGGCCGCCCGCCGCTCGGCCGGGCCGAGGTCTCCCTCACCATCGACAACAGCGACGGCGCCCTGCCCATCGAGTACGCCGAGGTCACCATCACGCGGATCATGTTCCGCAACGGCGGCAGCGAGTACCAGATCAACGGCGACACCTGCCGGCTGCTCGACATCCAGGAACTGCTCTCCGACTCCGGCATCGGCCGCGAGATGCACGTCATCGTCGGGCAGGGGCAGCTCGACTCCGTGCTGCACGCCGACCCGATGGGCCGGCGGGCCTTCATCGAGGAGGCCGCCGGCGTCCTCAAGCACCGCAAGCGCAAGGAGAAGGCGCTGCGGAAGCTCGACGCGATGCAGGCCAACCTCGCGCGCGTGCAGGACCTCACCGACGAACTGCGCCGCCAGCTCAAGCCACTGGGCCGCCAGGCCGCCGTCGCCCGCCGGGCCGCCGTGATCCAGGCCGATCTGCGCGACGCCCGGCTGCGGCTGCTCGCCGACGACCTGGTACGGCTGCGCGAGGCCCTCGGCGCCGAGATCGCCGACGAGGCCGCCCTCAAGGAGCGCAAGGAGGCCGCCGAGGCCGAACTCAAGGCGGCCCTCGCCCGGGAGGCCGACCTGGAGGACGAGGTCCGCCGCCTCGCCCCGCGTCTCCAGCGCGCCCAGCAGACCTGGTACGACCTCTCCCAGCTCGCCGAACGGATCCGCGGCACCGTCTCGCTGGCCGACGCCCGGGTCAGGAGCGCCACCGACCGGCCCGCCGAGGAGCGCCGGGGCCGCGACCCCGAGGACATGGAGCGCGAGGCCGCCCGGATCCGGGAGCAGGAGGCCGAACTGGAGGCCGCGCTGGAGGCCGCCGAACGCGCGCTGCAGGACACCGTCGCCCACCGGGCCGAGCTGGAGCGGCAACTCGTCGCCGAGGAACGCCGGCTCAAGGACGCCGCCCGGGCCATCGCCGACCGGCGCGAGGGGCTGGCCCGGCTCAACGGGCAGGTGGGCGCGGCCCGTTCCCGTGCCGCCGCCGCCCAGTCCGAGATCGACCGGCTGGCCGCCGCGCGCGACGAGGCACACGAGCGCGCCGCCGCCGCGCAGGAGGAGTACGAACAGCTCAGGGCGGAGGTCGACGGGCTCGACGCCGACGACACCGCCCTCGCCGAGCGGCACGAGGCCGCCAAGCGCGAACTCGCCGAGGCGGAGGCCGGGCTGACCGCGGCCCGGGACGCCCTCACCGCCGCCGAACGCGGCCGGGCCGCCGTGACCGCCCGCCGCGACGCCCTCGCCCTCGGCCTGCGCCGCAAGGACGGCACGGGCGCCCTGCTCGCCGCCGGCGACCGGCTCGACGGACTCCTCGGACCGGCCGCCGCCCTGCTCACGGTGACCCCCGGCCACGAGGTCCCCGTCGCCGCCGCGCTCGGTGCCGCCGCCGACGCGGTGGCCGTCGCCGACCCGGCCACCGCGGCCGAGGCCATCCGCCTGCTGCGCAAGCAGGACGGCGGCCGGGCGGCCCTGCTCCTCGCGGGCGGCCCGGAGACGGACACGCCCACACCCCCCGCGGGCGGCGACGGCCACCCGTGCGCCGCGGACCTGGTCCGGGGCCCCGAGGAGCTGATGCCCGCCGTCCGGGCGCTGCTGCGCACCACCGTCGTCGTGGCGAGCCTGGCGGACGCCGAGAGCCTGGTCCGGTCCCGGCCCGCGCTCACCGCGGTCACCGCCGAAGGGGACGTCCTCGGCGCCCACTTCGCCCAGGGCGGTTCGGCGGGCGCGCCCAGCCTGCTGGAGGTGCAGGCCTCCGTCGACGAGGCCACCGCGGAGCTGGAGCGGCTGGACGCCACCTGCGAGGAACTGGCCGGGGCGCAGCAGCGGGCGGCCGAGGACCGCCGCGCCCGGGCCGCGCTGGTGGAGGAGCTGGGGGAGCGGCGGCGGGCCGCCGACCGGGAGAAGTCCGCGGTCTCCGGCCGGCTGGGCAGCCTCGCCGGTCAGGCCCGGGCGGCCGCCGGGGAGGCCGAGCGGGCCGGGACGGCGGCGGCGCGTGCGCAGGAGGCCCTGGAGCGGGCGCTGGAGGAGGTCGAGGAGCTGGCCGAGCGCCTGCTCGTCGCCGAGGAGACGCCCGTCGAGGAGGAGCCGGACACCCATGTGCGCGACCGGCTCGCCGCCGACGGCGCCAACGCCCGCCAGACGGAGATGGAGGCCCGCCTCCAGGTCCGCACCCACGAGGAGCGGGTGAAGGGGCTCGCGGGCCGGGCCGACGCACTCGACCGGGGAGCGCGCGCCGAGCGCGAGGCACGGGCGCGCGCCGAGCGCGTACGCGCCCGGCTGCGTCACGAGGCGGAGGTCGCGGCGGCCGTGGCGAGCGGCGCCCGCCAGCTGCTGGCGCACGTCGAGGTCTCCCTCGTCCGCGCCGAGGCGGAACGGGCCGCGGCCGACGCGGCCAAAGCGGAGCGCGAACGGGAGCTGGCGGCCGCCCGGTCGGCGGGCCGCGACCTCAAGGGGGAGCTGGACAAGCTCACCGACTCGGTGCACCGGGGCGAGGTGCTGGGCGCCGAGAAGCGGCTGCGGATCGAGCAGCTGGAGACCAGGGCCCTGGAGGAGCTGGGCGTGGAACCGGCCGGACTGGTGGCCGAGTACGGCCCCGACCAGCTCGTGCCGCCCTCCCTGCCCGCCGAGGGGGAGGAGCTGCCCGAGGACCCGGAGCACCCCCGCAACCGGCCCCGGCCCTTCGTCCGCGCCGAGCAGGAGAAGCGGCTCAAGGCGGCCGAACGGGCGTACCAGCAGCTCGGGAAGGTGAATCCGCTGGCCCTGGAGGAGTTCTCCGCCCTGGAGGAGCGCCACCAGTTCCTGTCGGAGCAGCTGGAGGACCTGAAGAAGACCCGCGCCGATCTGCTCCAGGTGGTGAAGGAGGTCGACGAGCGCGTCGAGCAGGTCTTCACCGAGGCGTACCGGGACACCGCGCGGGAGTTCGAGGGGGTGTTCTCCCGGCTCTTCCCGGGCGGCGAGGGGCGCCTGATCCTCACCGATCCGGACAATATGCTCACCACCGGCGTGGATGTGGAGGCGCGTCCGCCGGGCAAGAAGGTCAAGCGCCTGTCCCTGCTGTCGGGCGGGGAGCGGTCGCTGACCGCCGTGGCCATGCTGGTGTCGATCTTCAAGGCCCGGCCGAGTCCGTTCTATGTGATGGACGAGGTGGAGGCGGCCCTCGACGACACCAACCTCCAGCGGCTGATCCGCATCATGCAGGAGCTTCAGGAGAGCTCCCAGCTCATCGTCATCACGCACCAGAAGCGGACGATGGAGGTCGCCGACGCGCTCTACGGGGTGTCGATGCAGGGGGACGGCGTGTCCAAGGTCATCAGCCAGCGACTGCGCTGAGTGCAACGGGGTAGACGGTCACCGTCCCTGCACCAGTTCTTCAAGACTTGAATTCTTTAGGTGATCCATGTGGTTCCCGTCGAGCATGGGCCGCCTCTTGACTTCGAAACTTGAAGGCATAGTCTCTGCAACGTTGCTTTTACCTTCAAGTGGTGAGCGGCGGGAACCTGTGCACCACTTGAAGGGCTCGCTCGCCCCCCACACCCGGCGACGCTGCCGGTGGCCCCAGGAGTTATTCGTGACCAGCACTGCCCAGCCCCCGGGATCGGGAGCCCGCGCGGCACACCCCGAACACCTCGGGCACGTCGTCTTCATCACGGCAGCCGCCGCCATGGGCGGGTTCCTCTTCGGCTACGACAGCTCCGTGATCAACGGCGCCGTCGAGGCGATCCGCGACCGCTACGACATCGGGTCGGGCACCCTGGCCCAGGTCATCGCCATCGCCCTGATCGGCTGCGCCGTCGGCGCCGCGACCGCCGGCCGCATCGCCGACCGGATCGGCCGCATCCGCTGTATGCAGATCGCCGCGGTGCTCTTCACCGTCAGCGCCATCGGCTCCGCCCTCCCGTTCGCCCTCTGGGACCTGGCGATGTGGCGGGTCATCGGCGGCTTCGCCATCGGCATGGCCTCCGTCATCGGCCCCGCGTACATCGCGGAGGTCTCCCCGCCCGCCTACCGGGGGCGTCTGGCCTCCTTCCAGCAGGGCGCCATCGTCATCGGCATCGCCGTCTCCCAGCTCGTCAACTACGGCATCCTCCAGATCGCCGACGGCGACCAGCGCGGCGACATCGCGGGCCTGGAGGCCTGGCAGTGGATGCTCGGCGTGATGGTCGTCCCGGCCGTGCTCTACGGGCTGCTCTCCTTCGTGATCCCCGAGTCCCCGCGCTTCCTCGTCTCCGCCGGCCGGATCGACCAGGCGAAGGCCGTGCTGGAGGAGGTCGAGGGCAAGAAGATCGACCTGACGGCCCGTGTCGAGGAGATCCGCACGGCCATGCGCCGTGAGCACAAGTCCACCTTCAAGGACCTGCTCGGCGGGCGCTTCTACTTCCTGCCCATCGTCTGGATCGGCATCGGCCTCTCCCTCTTCCAGCAGCTCGTCGGCATCAACGTCGCCTTCTACTACTCCGCGACCCTGTGGCAGTCGGTGGGCGTGGACCCGAGCGGCTCGTTCTTCTACTCGTTCACCACATCGATCATCAACATCATCGGCACCGTGATCGCCATGATCTTCGTGGACCGGATCGGCCGCCGGCCGCTCGCCCTGATCGGCTCGACCGGTATGGCGATCGCCCTGGCCGTGGAGGCGTGGGCCTTCTCCGCCGACCTGGTTGACGGGAAGCTGCCGGAGACCCAGGGGGCCGTGGCCCTGATCGCGGCCCATGTCTTCGTGCTCTTCTTCGCGCTCTCCTGGGGTGTGGTCGTCTGGGTCTTCCTCGGCGAGATGTTCCCCAACCGGATCCGCGCCGCCGCGCTGGGCGTCGCCGCCTCCGCGCAGTGGATCGCCAACTGGGCCATCACCGCGAGCTTCCCGAGCCTCGCCGACTGGAACCTGTCCGGCACCTATGTGATCTATACGATCTTCGCCGTGCTCTCGATCCCCTTCGTGCTCAAGTTCGTGAAGGAGACCAAGGGCAAGGCGTTGGAGGAGATGGGCTGAACCCCGCTGCCCCGCTCCTCTTCACTGCCCCGGCTCAGCGCGTGAGCCGGGGCAGTGCTCGCGTTCCGGGGGCCGTGACGACACCGTGCTCCGGGCCGTGACGACACCGTGCTCCGGGGAGCCGGACCGGCCCCTCGGGCGTCGCGCATACTGGACGGACCATGGAAATCGTCATCCTTGCCGTAGTCATCGCCCTGGTCGCGATCGGCGCGATCAGCGGGCTCGTGGTCAGCAGCCGCAAGAAGCAGAAGCTGCCGCCATCGGCACCGCCGAGCACGCCGACCATCACCGCCCCGCCCGCCGAACCCCGTGTCGGCGAGGAGGCGGAGACACCATGCGACGAGTCCCGCCGCACCATCGAGGAGGTCGGACTCCCGACGGCCGAGGAGGCCGTCGAGACCCCCGCGGCCGTCGAGGACCCCGTCGTCGCCGAACCGCCGGCCCCCGAGATCGAGATCCCGGAGCCGACCGCCGGACGCCTGGTCCGGCTGCGCGCCCGTCTGGCCCGCTCCCAGAACTCCCTCGGCAAGGGGCTGCTGACCCTGCTGTCGCGCGAGCACCTCGACGAGGACACCTGGGAGGAGATCGAGGACACCCTCCTCACCGCCGACGTGGGCGTGGCGCCCACCCAGGAACTGGTCGAGCGGCTGCGTGAGCGCGTGAAGGTCCTCGGCACCCGCACCCCCGACGAGCTGCGCACCCTGCTGCGCGAGGAACTGCTCGCCCTCATCGGCACCGACGCGGACCGCGCCGTGAAGACCGAGAGCGGCCTCGACACCCCGGGCGTCGTGATGGTCGTCGGCGTCAACGGCACCGGCAAGACCACCACCACCGGCAAGCTCGCCCGGGTCCTCGTCGCCGACGGGCGGTCCGTGGTGCTGGGCGCGGCCGACACCTTCCGCGCCGCCGCCGCCGACCAGCTCCAGACCTGGGGTGAGCGCGTCGGCGCCCGCACGGTCCGCGGCCCCGAGGGCGGCGACCCGGCGTCGATCGCCTTCGACGCGGTCAAGGAGGGTATCGCCGAGGGCGCGGACGTCGTCCTGATCGACACCGCCGGCCGGCTGCACACCAAGACCGGGCTCATGGACGAGCTGGGCAAGGTCAAGCGGGTCGTGGAGAAGCACGGGCCGCTGGACGAGGTGCTGCTCGTCCTGGACGCCACCACCGGGCAGAACGGCCTGGTGCAGGCGCGCGTCTTCGCCGAGGTCGTGGACATCACGGGCATCGTGCTCACCAAGCTGGACGGCACCGCCAAGGGCGGCATCGTCATCGCCGTCCAGCGCGAGCTGGGCGTCCCGGTGAAGCTGGTCGGCCTGGGCGAGGGGCCGGACGACCTGGCGCCGTTCGAGCCCGAGGCGTTCGTGGACGCGCTCATCGGCGACTGAGCCGGCGGGCCGCGCCACCGCGCGTACGAGGGCCCCGCGACCCGACCGGGTCGCGGGGCCCTCGCGCGTCGTTACGGCTACCGGGCGCGCGGTCGCCGGGGTGCTACGGCCGGCGGGCGCTACAGTGTTCGGCGCTACGGCCGCCTGTCGTTACGGCCGGCGGCCGGCGGAGCGGTGGCAGATGTACGCCAGGGTGCCCACCAGTAGCCGGGCCTCCGGGGGCGAGGTCGCCGTGTCGGGTGCCGGGGCGCGCAGCCACCGGACGGGGCCCAGCCCGCCCCGGTCCGAGGGCGGGGCCGTGATGTACGCGCCGGGGCCCAGGCAGCGCAGGTCCAGGTCCGCGTCGTCCCAGCCCATCCGGTAGAGCAGCCGGGGCAGTCCGGCCGCCGCGCCGGGGGCGACGAAGAACTGGCAGCGCCCGTCCGGGGTGAGGCACACCGGGCCCGGCCGCACCCCCATCCGCTCCATCCGCACCAGCGCCCGCCGCCCGGCCGGGGCCGCGACGTCCAGGACGTCGAAGGCCCGCCCGACGGGGAGCATCAGCGCGGCGCCGGGGACCTCGGCCCAGGCGCGCCCCGCCTCGTCCAGGGTGGCCCCGGCCGGCACCTCGCGGGCGAAGTCCAGCGGGTGGGCGCCCGGCGCGGGGCAGCCGTCCGCGCCGCAGGAGCAGCGGCCGGCCGAGGCGCGCGCGCCCGGCGTCACCGCCCAGCCCCAGAGGCCGGTGTACTCGGCCACCGCGGTGGCCTCCGTCGTGCGCCCGCGGCGCCTGGTGCCGGGCCGGATCTGACCGATCCCCCGGGTGCCGCCGATCGTGAAGCCCATGCCCCCTCCAACGGGTCGAGTACGCCGGTGGTTACGTGAAGGAGCGCGAGCGTGACGCTCCGTGGTCGCTGCTCCGTCTCCGGCGGCGCGTGGATGCGTACGGGGGAGTGCGTGGCGCGACACGCGCCCGCGTGTGCAACGGTGCACCACCCCTGGATCGTGCTGTGTCAAGTGAATCGCGCCCGGCCGCAAGTGAGTTCACTCGGAGGGGTGGCGAATGGTGGCGTTTCTGCAATCCCACTCGCGGAGGGCGTGATCGCGGGACTACTTTCGGTACGCGAGCCTGCAATTGCAGTCCGCGGTGGGTATGCCCCGGGCAACCGGGGAACGGAGACCGTGCGGGCGAGCGGACAGTGCAAGTGGGCTACCGGAAGCCGTGATTCGCGGCATTCTGGTAAGAGTTCGGCCGACGAGGGCATGGACGGATGGGGGCAATCCAGTGAGCGGCAGCGGCGCAGACGGTTCGAGCACCGGCAAGCGCCCCAATGAGCAGCTGAGTTCGTGGTTCCTGCGCAGCGGCTGGTCGAAGGGCGAACTCGCCCGCCAGGTGAACCGCAGGGCCCGCCAGATGGGCGCGCACCACATCAGCACGGACACCTCACGGGTCCGGCGCTGGCTCGACGGCGAACAGCCCCGCGAGCCGATCCCGCGCATCCTCTCCGAGCTGTTCTCCGAACGCTTCGGCAGCGTGGTCGCGATCGAGGACCTCGGACTGCGCACCGCGCACCAGGCCCCCTCCGTCTCCGGCGTCGACCTGCCCTGGGCCGGGCCCCAGACCGTCGCCCTGCTCGGCGAGTTCTCCCGCAGCGACCTGATGCTCGCCCGCCGGGGCTTCCTCGGCACCTCCCTCGCCCTCGCCGCCGGGCCCGCCCTCATCGAGCCCATGCAGCGCTGGCTGGTCCCCACACCCGCCGCCGAACCGGCCGCGGCCCAGCCGCCCGCCCCGCCCCGGCGGCCCGGCCGGCTCTCCGAGCCGGAACTCCAGCTCCTGGAGTCGACCACCGCCATGTTCCGCCTGTGGGACGCCCAGTGCGGCGGCGGACTGCGCCGCAAGGCCGTCGTCGGCCAGCTCCACGAGGTGACCGACCTCCTCCAGGAGCCCCAGCCGGCCGCCACCAGCCGCAGGCTCTTCCGCTGCGCCGCCGAACTGGCCGAACTGGCGGGCTGGATGAGCTACGACGTCGGCCTCCAGCCGACCGCCCAGAAGTACTTCGTCCTCGCCCTGCACGCCTCCAAGGAGGCCGGTGACAAGCCGCTCGGCTCCTACATCCTGTCCTCGATGAGCCGCCAGATGATCCACCTCGGCCGCCCGGACGACGCCCTGGAGCTCATCCACCTCGCCCAGTACGGCAGCCGCGACTGCGCCACCGCCCGCACCCAGGCCATGCTGTATGCGATGGAGGCCCGCGCGTACGCCAATATGGGCCAGCCCAGCAAGTGCAAGCGCGCCGTGCGGATGGCCGAGGACACCTTCGCCGACGTCGGTCTCGACGGCGGGCCCGAGCCCGATTGGATCCGCTTCTTCTCCGAGGCCGAGCTCAACGGCGAGAACGCCCACTCCTACCGCGACCTCGCCTACGTCGCCGGCCGCAGCCCCACCTACGCCTCCCTCGCGGAGCCCGTGATGGCCCGCGCGGTGGAGCTTTTCAGCCAGGACAGCGAGCACCAGCGGTCGTACGCACTCAATCTGATCGGCATGGCCACCGTCCACCTCCTCAAGCGGGAGCCGGAAGCGGCCACCGCGCTGGCCGACGAGGCCCTGCGCATCGCCTCCAAGGTCCGCTCCGAGCGGGTCAACACCCGGCTGCGCAAGACCGTCGACAGCGCCGCCCGGGACTTCCGCGACGTGCCCCAGGTCATCGACATCACCGAGCGGCTCGCCGCCCGGCTCCCCGAGACCGCCGAGGCGGTCTGACCCCACGAGCCCCCCGTCCGCACGGGCCCCACGGCCCCGCGGACGGGGCAGCACACCCCGGCCGCGGCCCTCTCCCCGTACTGTCCGACTCGGCTCCCCCCGTGCCAGGTCACCCGGGAGAGTGCCGCGGCCGGCGGGTGATGTGGGCAGATGGTACGTCCGGGGCCCCCGGACGATCAGCGCGTTCATGGGGGCGTAACACGCCGGACCTCTTCGTCACGGCCGCGAAACATCGAGCGGCCTTTGCGGAAACCGCGCTGCGTCAACCTCATGGCGCATAACGGCCCCGCCCGCAGTCCGCTAAGGCTCCGCCCGCACGCGGCCGCACGACGACGAGGAGACGCCGATGCCCCCAGGCATCTCGACCCTTGCCGCAGACGCTCCCGAGCTGTCTGCCGCCAACACAGGGTTCATGCTCATCTGTTCCGCCCTGGTGATGCTCATGACGCCGGGTCTCGCCTTCTTCTACGGAGGCATGGTCCGGGTCAAGTCCACCCTGAACATGCTGATGATGAGCTTCATCAGCCTCGGGATCGTCAGCATCCTGTGGGTGCTGTACGGATTCAGCCTCGCCTTCGGCAGCGACATCGGCTCCGTCGTCGGCTGGAGCTCCGAGTACGTCGGACTCAGCGGTATCGGCGTCACCCAGCTGTGGGACGGCACCACCATCCCCGTCTACGTCTTCGCCGTCTTCCAGCTGATGTTCGCCGTACTGACGCCCGCGCTGATCAGCGGCGCCCTGGCGGACCGGGTCAAGTTCACGGCCTGGGCCCTGTTCATCGCCCTGTGGGTCACCGTCGTCTACTTCCCGGTCGCGCACTGGGTCTGGGGCTCCGGCGGCTGGCTCTTCGAGATGGGCGTCATCGACTTCGCGGGCGGCACGGCCGTCCACATCAACGCGGGTGCCGCGGCGCTCGGCGTGATCCTCGTCATCGGCAAGCGCGTCGGCTTCAAGAAGGACCCGATGCGCCCGCACAGCCTCCCGCTGGTCATGCTCGGCGCGGCCCTGCTGTGGTTCGGCTGGTTCGGCTTCAACGCCGGCTCCTGGCTGGGCAACGACGACGGCGTCGGCGCCGTGATGTTCGTGAACACCCAGGTCGCCACCGGTGCCGCGGTCCTCGCCTGGCTCGCCTACGAGAAGATCCGCCACGGCGCGTTCACCACCCTCGGCGCGGCCTCCGGCGCGGTCGCCGGTCTCGTCGCCATCACCCCGGCCGGCGGCTCGGTCTCCCCGCTCGGCGCCATCGCGGTCGGCGCGATCGCCGGTCTGGTCTGCGCCATGGCGGTCGGCCTGAAGTACCGCTTCAACTACGACGACTCCCTCGACGTGGTCGGCGTCCACCTGGTCGGCGGTGTCATCGGCTCCGTCCTCGTCGGCTTCTTCGCCACCGGCGGCGTACAGTCCGACGCGGCGGGCCTGTTCTACGGCGGCGGCCTGGAGCAGCTCGGCAAGCAGGTCGTCGGCGTCGTCGCGGTCCTCGCCTACTCCCTGGTGATGTCGGCCCTCCTCGCGCTCGTCCTGCACAAGACGATCGGGATGCGGGTCGACGAGGACGACGAGATCGCGGGCATCGACCAGGTCGAGCACGCCGAGACCGCGTACGACTTCAGTGGTGCCGGCGGCGGCGCCGGCTCCCGCAAGGCCGCCCCCGCCGCGGCCGACACCGTGGCAGCGACGGCAGAATCCAAGAAGGTGGACGCATGAAGCTCATCACCGCAGTCGTGAAGCCGCACCGGCTGGACGAGATCAAGGAGGCCCTCCAGGCCTTCGGCGTCCAGGGGCTCACGGTCACCGAGGCCAGCGGCTACGGCCGGCAGCGCGGCCACACCGAGGTCTACCGCGGCGCCGAGTACACCGTGGACCTGGTCCCCAAGATCCGCATCGAGGTGCTGGTCGAGGACGACGACGCCGAACAGCTGGTGGACGTGATCGTCAAGGCCGCCCGCACCGGCAAGATCGGTGACGGCAAGGTCTGGAGCGTCCCCGTCGACACCGCGGTACGGGTCCGCACGGGCGAGCGGGGCCCGGACGCACTCTAGGAACCGCCCGGCCGGGGCGGCCCCACCAGGGGCCGCCCCGGCCGCGTCCCGTTCCCCCCGCCGCGACCCACACCCCACACGCACCGAGCAACCGCGCACGCACCGAGCAGAGGAGCCGCCGGCGTGACGAGCCCCGAGACCACCGATGTGAACGACGCCTCCGGACCCGGCGGCTACGCGGCGGCCCGGCTGCGCCTCCTCTCCGAGGGGACGGGCTCCGGGCCGTCGCGCCGCGCCGCCCTCTCCGGCCTCACCGACACCTGGCTCGCCGCCCTGTTCACCGCCGCGGCCGGCGAGACCGGGGTCCGCGGCGCCGCCCTCGTCGCCGTCGGCGGCTACGGCCGCGGCGAACTCTCCCCCCGCAGCGACCTCGATCTCCTGCTCCTCCACGACGGTGACGCGGACGCCGGCGCCGTCGCCGCCCTCGCCGACCGGATCTGGTACCCGGTGTGGGACCTCGGCCTCGCCCTCGACCACTCCGTGCGCACCCCCGCCGAGGCCCGCGCCACCGCCGCCGAGGACCTCAAGGTGCAGCTCGGCCTCCTCGACGCCCGCCATGTCGCCGGCGACCTCGGCCAGGTCGCCGCCCTGCGCACCACCGTCCTCGCCGACTGGCGCAACCAGGCCCCCGAGCGCCTCCCCGAACTCGACGCCCTCTGCCGCGAACGCGCCGAACGCCAGGGCGAACTCCAGTACCTCCTGGAACCCGACCTCAAGGAGGCCCGCGGCGGCCTGCGGGACGTCACCGCGCTGCGCGCCGTCGCCGCCTCCTGGCTCGCCGACGCCCCCCGCGAAGGGCTCGCCGAGGCCCGCCGCGTCCTCCTCGACGTCCGCGACGCCCTCCACCGCGCCACCGGCCGCGCCACCGACCGCCTCTCCCTCCAGGACCAGGACCAGGTCGCCGCCGAACTCGGCCTCCTCGACGCCGACGCCCTGCTCCGCCAGGTCTACGAGGCCGCCCGGACCGTCTCCTACGCGGGCGACGTCACCTGGCGCGAGGTCGGCCGGGTGCTGCGCTCCCGCGCCCGCCGGCCCCGGCTGCGCGCCATGCTCTCCGGCGGACGCGGCCAGGCCCCCGAGCGCACCCCGCTCGCCGAGGGCGTGGTCGAACAGGACGGCGAGGTCGTCCTCGCCCGCACCGCCCGGCCCGACCGCGACCCCGTGCTCCCGCTGCGTGCCGCGGCGGCCGCCGCCCAGTCCGGCCTCACCCTCTCCCGCTACGCCGTCCGCCGGCTCGCCCAGAGCGCCGCCCCGCTGCCCGCGCCCTGGCCGGCCGAGGCCCGCGAGGAACTGGTCACCCTGCTCGGCGCGGGCGAGGCGACCGTCCCGGTCTGGGAGGCCCTGGAGGCGGAGGGCCTGATCACCCGGCTGGTACCGGACTGGGAGCGGGTGCGCTGCCGCCCCCAGCGCAACGCCGTGCACACCTGGACCGTCGACCGGCACCTGGTCGAGACCGCCGTCCGGGCCTCGGCCCTCACCCGCCGCGTCGGCCGCCCCGACCTCCTCCTCGTCGCCGCCCTGCTGCACGACATCGGCAAGGGCTGGCCCGGCGACCATTCCGAGGTCGGCGAGACCATCGCCCGGGACATCGCCGGCCGGATCGGCTTCGACCGCGCCGACACCGACACCCTCGCCACCCTCGTCCGCCACCACCTCCTCCTGGTGGAGACCGCGACCCGGCGGGACCTGGACGACCCGGCGACCGTGGAGGCCGTCGCCAAGGCCGTCGGCTCCACCGGCACCCTGGAACTGCTGCACGCGCTCACCGAGGCGGACGCCCTGGCCACCGGCCCGGCCGCCTGGTCCGCCTGGCGCGGCTCCCTCGTCGCCGACCTCGCCCGCCGGGTCGCCGCCGTCCTCGCCGGGGACCCGCCGCCCGACCCCGGGCAGGCCGCGCCCAGCGCCCAGGAGGAACGGCTCGCCATCGAGGCGCTGCGCACCGGCGAGCCCGTCCTCGCCCTGCGCACCGAGCCCGCCGAGCCGCCGCAGGACGACGCACCCGAACCCGTCGGCGTCGAACTCCTCATCGCCCTGCCCGACCAGCCCGGCGTCCTGCCCGCCGTCGCGGGCGTCCTCGCCCTGCACCGGCTGACCGTCCGCGCCGCCGAACTGCGCGCGGTGCAACTGCCGACCGGGCTCGGCCGGGACACCGTCCTGGTGCTGAACTGGCGGGTCGCCGCCGAGTACGGCTCGCTGCCGCAGGCCGCCCGGCTCCGCGCCGACCTGGTCCGCGTCCTCGACGGCTCCCTCGACATCCGGGGGCGCCTCGCCGAGCGGGAGGCCGCCTACCCGCGCCGCCGGGGGCTCACCGCCCCGCCGCCCCGGGTGAGGGTCGCCCCCGCCGTCTCCGACCGCGCCACCGTGATCGAGGTCCGCGCCCAGGACGCCCCCGGCCTGCTGCACCACATCGGGCGCGCCCTGGAGGGGGCCGATGTACGGGTACGCAGCGCCCATGTCTCGACGCTGGGCGCCAACGCGGTCGACGCCTTCTATGTGACCGGCCCCGAGGGCGCCCCGCTGGCACCCACGGCGGCGACGGCCCTCGCGACGGCGCTGGAGGAGGCGCTGCGCTGACCGGCCCGGCGGGCTCCCGGGGCCTCCCGCGGTCCCCGTACCCGCGGGGCTGCTCCCCGCTCGCGGTGTCCGGATACCCTGGGGGGCGATTGTCCGCCCGCCGCCTACACCCGAGGAATCGCGACCACCGTGTTCGATACGCTCTCCGACCGCCTCAGCGCGACTTTCAAAACCCTCCGGGGCAAGGGACGCCTGTCCGAGGCTGACATCGACGGGGCGGCCCGCGAAATCCGTATCGCCCTCCTGGAAGCGGATGTCGCCCTCCCCGTCGTCCGCGCGTTCATCGCGAGCGTCAAGGAGCGGGCGCGCGGTGCCGAGGTCTCCAAGGCCCTCAATCCCAGCCAGCAGGTCATCAAGATCGTCAACGAGGAGCTCATCGGCATCCTCGGCGGCGAGACCCGCCGGCTGCGGTTCGCCAAGACCGCCCCGACCGTGATCATGCTCGCCGGTCTCCAGGGCGCCGGTAAGACCACCCTCGCCGGAAAGCTCGGCCTCTGGCTGAAGAGCCAGGGCCACTCCCCGCTGCTGGTCGCCTGCGACCTCCAGCGCCCCAATGCCGTCAACCAGCTCTCCGTGGTCGCCGAGCGCGCCGGCGTCGGCGTCTACGCGCCGCAGCCCGGCAACGGCGTGGGCGACCCCGTGCAGGTGGCGAAGGACTCGATCGAGTACGCCCGCACCAAGCAGTACGACGTCGTGGTGGTCGACACCGCCGGCCGCCTCGGCATCGACCAGGAGCTGATGCGGCAGGCCGCGGACATCCGCGACGCCGTCAGCCCCGACGAGGTCCTCTTCGTCGTCGACGCGATGATCGGTCAGGACGCGGTCAACACCGCGGAGGCGTTCCGCGACGGCGTCGGCTTCGACGGCGTGGTCCTCTCCAAGCTGGACGGCGACGCCCGCGGTGGTGCCGCGCTCTCCATCGCGCACGTCACCGGCAAGCAGATCATGTTCGCCTCCAACGGCGAGAAGCTGGACGAGTTCGACGCGTTCCACCCGGACCGCATGGCCTCCCGCATCCTCGGCATGGGCGACATGCTCTCCCTGATCGAGAAGGCCGAGCAGACCTTCAGCCAGGAAGAGGCCGCCAAGATGGCCTCCAAGCTGGCGAGCAGCAAGGGCAAGGAGTTCACGCTCGACGACTTCCTGGCCCAGATGGAACAGGTCCGCAAGATGGGCAGCATCAGCAAGCTGCTCGGGATGCTGCCCGGCATGGCCCAGATGAAGGACCAGATCAACAACATCGACGAGCGCGACGTGGACCGCACCGCCGCGATCATCAAGTCGATGACGCCCGGCGAGCGCCAGGACCCGACGATCATCAACGGCTCCCGCCGCGCCCGTATCGCGCGGGGTTCCGGTGTCGAGGTCAGCGCCGTGAAGAACCTGGTCGAGCGGTTCTTCGAGGCCCGCAAGATGATGTCCCGGATGGCGCAGGGCGGCGGGATGCCCGGTATGCCGGGGATCCCGGGCATGGGCGGCGGCCCGGGCCGCCAGAAGAAGCAGCAGAAGCAGGCCAAGGGCAAGCGCAAGAGCGGCAACCCGATGAAGCGGAAGGCCGAGGAGGCGGCGGAGGCCGCCCGGCGCGAGCAGGCCCAGCAGGGCGGCGCGTTCGGCCTGCCGGCCGGACAGCCGGGCCAGGACTTCGAACTGCCGGACGAGTTCAAGAAGTTCATGGGCTGACGGCTCCGGCCCGCCCGTACACGCGAGGGGCCCGCGACCACCACGGTCGCGGGCCCCTTCCGTACGTGCCCTCAGGGGGTGCGGGCGATCAGGTACCGGAAGACGTTCGGCATCCAGACCGTGCCGTCCAGGCGGACATACGGGTGCAGCGCCTCCGCGATCTCCTTCTCCACCTGGGCGCGCTCCGACTCGCGTACCGCCGCGTCGTAGAGGCCGGTCGACATCAGGCCCCGGACGGCGCTGTCGGTGTCCGCGTAGCCGAAGGGGCAGGCGACCCGACCCGAGCCGTCCGGGCGCAGGCCCGCGCGGGCCGCGACCTCCTCCAGCTCGTCGCGCGGGGACGGCGCCCGGCCGGTGGCCCTGTCCGCGACCCGGAGCACCCCGGAGGTGGCGCACCGCTCCGGCGGACCCCAGCCGGTGAGCACCACGGCGGCGCCGCGCTCGGCCCGCGGTGCCGCCTCGCGCAGGGCCTCGTCGAGCCCGGCCGCGTCCCCCTCGCCGCCGAGCGGCTGGAAGAGGGTGACCAGGGTGTAGGGGAGGCCCGGGACCGTCTCGCCCGTGCCGCCGGGCCCGTCCGCGTGGAGCCGGGCGTCCGTCGCGCCGGCCGCCGCCAGGCGCTCGCGGGCCAGCTCCAGCCGGGCGGGGTCGGGGTCGGCGCCCGTCACGGACGCGCCGCGCGCCGCCGCGATCAGCAGGGCCAGACCGGACCCGCAGCCCAGGCCCAGCAGCCGGGAGTGCGGCCCGACCTCCAGGCGCTCGTAGACCGCCTCGTAGAGCGGAACGAGCATGCGCTCCTGGATCTCGGCCCAGTCCCGGGCCCGTTCCGAGGCCCGGGAGTCCCGGTCCGCGCGAGGTGAGGACGCCGACGCCGCGCGGGGCCGGTGCCGGACGAGCGTGGATGCCATCGATACGCCCCATTCCGCCGAGTGAGTCGTGTGCCGTGCGTGCCCGAGCGCGCCGGGCGTGCCCGTGTGTGCGACGCATGCCGTGCATGTCCGCAAGGGGCGCCCCGTGTGCGTTTCGCACCGACCCCGTATGCCAGGGAACTGCGTGTGCGCCCCCGCGTCCAGGGGTCGTGCGGCACTCCTTGTGCGCCCGGCGAGTGCGCCCCGGGTCGCGTGGCCGGATCCCGCCCCTGTCCGCGTCGCCGCCGGGGCTGCGTGCCGTACGGCTCCGGCCTCGGGAGCCGTCCACCAGTCTGACCCGACTCGGGAGGCCGGGCACCTCGGGGACGGGGCGGTGCCCCCGGGCGGCGGCCGCCCCGGTACTGTCGCGGTCGTGGCCCGCGTCCCGCCCCGGCGCCGCCCGCCTCCCGTATCCCGCCATGGTGTGACCTGCGGCTCTTCTGTGCAGTTCGGCGCACCCGCCCCCGTCGGGTCCATCGACGGCAACTGACTGGTACGTGCAAATTATTTGGGATGCCCCGGAATGGAACCCGGGCGGCCTCCGGCTCGTTATCACGACGTGAGCACGACACCACCTGTCCTCGCCGCAGAGCTGGCACAGGCGTGGGCCGACATTCAACGGCACCACCCCGAACTGCCCGATCTTGCCGCGCCCGAGTCCCTGATCGGAGAGTCGTCGTCCGCCTGCGGCGCCGAACTCTCCTTCGAGCGACTGCTCCACGAGGCAGTCCACGGCATCGCCGCCGCCCGAGGAGTCCGTGACACCTCGCGTGCCGGCCGCTACCACAACCGCCGCTTCCTCGCGATCGCCGAGGAGATGGGCCTGGACCATCCCGAGGAGCCGCATCCCAGCAGCGGCTTCTCCCTGGTCACGCTCAATCCCGAGGCCAAGCGCCGGTACCGCCAGACGATCGAGCGGCTCCAGCGCGCCCTCAAGGCGCACACCGTGGCCACCGCGTCCGACACCAAGCGCAGCTTCCGCGGCCCCGCGGCGCGGCACGGCTCCTCCGGGGGCGGTGTGCGGGTGAAGGCCGTGTGCGACTGCGGGCGGAACGTGAGAGTCGTCCCGTCGGTCCTCGCACAGGCCCCGATCATGTGCGGCGGCTGCGGAAAACCGTTCCGCATCCCGGAGGTCGTGGGCGCCGCGGGCGGCTGACGGGAGCGCCGCGGGCGGGTGAGAAGGGGCCTCGGGGGTGTGGCACAATGGCTAGCTGTACTCGACAGCCGCACAGGAACCCTCTCGCCTCCGGCTGACGCGTCCATCGGGCACCCGAGTACCGCAACCCCACGTGGCATCTCGTTGTGCCCAACCACGTCAACACCAGGAGACACCACTCCCGTGGCAGTCAAGATCAAGCTGAAGCGTCTCGGCAAGATTCGCCAGCCCCACTACCGCATCGTCGTCGCCGACTCCCGTACCCGCCGTGACGGCCGGGCCATCGAGGAGATCGGGCTGTACCACCCGACGTACAACCCCTCGCGCATCGAGGTCGACTCCGAGCGTGCCCAGTACTGGCTCTCCGTCGGCGCCCAGCCGACCGAGCCGGTTCTCGCCATCCTGAAGCTCACCGGTGACTGGCAGAAGCACAAGGGCCTGCCCGCCCCGGAGAAGCCGCTGCTGGCCCCGGCGACCAAGGAGGACAAGCGCGCCTCCTTCGACGCCTTCGCCAAGGCCCTCGAGGGTGACGACGCCAAGGGTGAGGCCATCACGCCGAAGGCCAAGAAGGCCGAGAAGAAGGCGGACGAGGCCGAGGCCGCCGAGTCCACCGAGGCCTGAGCATGCTCGAGGAGGCTCTCGAGCACCTCGTGAAGGGCATCGTCGACAACCCGGACGACGTGCAGGTGGCTTCGCGGAATCTGCGCCGCGGCCGCGTGCTGGAGGTCCGGGTGCACCCCGACGATCTCGGTAAGGTGATCGGCCGCAACGGCCGCACCGCGCGCGCCCTGCGCACCGTCGTGGGCGCCATCGGCGGACGTGGTATCCGCGTCGACCTCGTCGACGTGGATCAGGTCCACTGATCCGAAGTTGAACACCGGCTCGGGCCGGGGAGGGCCACCGGTCCTGCCCGGCCCTTGTCGTTTCGCGGTCCGGCGTGCCCGTGCGGACCATCCGTGGTGAGGAGAGGCAAGCGTGCAGCTTGTAGTGGGGCGGATCGGCCGCGCCCATGGCATCAAGGGCGAGGTCACCGTCGAGGTGCGCACCGACGAGCCCGAACTGCGGCTCGGCCCCGGAGCGGTGCTGGCCACCGACCCGGCCGCGGCCGGACCGCTGACCATCGCGGCGGGCCGGGTGCACAGCGGCCGGCTGCTGCTGCGCTTCGAGGGCGTGGGCGACCGCAACGCCGCCGAGGCGCTGCGCAACACCCTCCTGATCGCCGAGGTCGACCCGGAGGAACTCCCCGAGGACCCGGAGGAGTTCTACGACCACCAGCTCATGGACCTCGATGTGGTCCTGGCGGACGGCACGGAGATCGGCCGGATCACCGAGATCAGCCATCTGCCCTCCCAGGACCTGTTCATCGTGGAACGGCCCGACGGCAGCGAGGTCATGATCCCCTTCGTGGCGGAGATCGTGACCGAGATCGACCTGGAGGAGCAGCGCGCGGTCATCACCCCGCCGCCCGGGCTGATCGACGACAGCGAGGCGGAGATCGCCTCCGCGCGCGACGCGGACACCGGTGCCGGTGCGGAGACCGGTGCCGAGGCCGCCTCGGGCTCCCCGGACCCGGCAGGCTCCCCGGGCTCCCGCGGCCCGGACTCCGACGGCAAGGCCGGGGACGGCTCCTGATGCGGCTCGACGTCGTCACGATCTTCCCCGAGTACCTGGAGCCGCTGAACGTCTCCCTGGTGGGCAAGGCCCGCGCCCGCGGACAGCTCGGCGTCCAGGTGCACGACCTGCGCGACTGGACCTACGACCGCCACAACACGGTCGACGACACCCCCTACGGCGGCGGCCCCGGCATGGTCATGAAGACCGAGCCCTGGGGCGACGCCTTGGACGAGGTCCTGGCCTCGGGCTACGAGGCCGGCGCGCACGGCCCCGCCCTGGTCGTCCCCACACCCAGCGGCCGGCCCTTCACCCAGGAACTCGCGGTCGAACTCTCCGAGCGCCCCTGGCTGATCTTCACCCCGGCCCGCTACGAGGGCATCGACCGCCGCGTCGTCGACGAGTACGCGACCCGGCTGCCCGTGTACGAGGTCTCCATCGGCGACTACGTCCTCGCCGGCGGCGAGGCCGCGGTGCTGGTCGTCACCGAGGCCGTGGCCCGGCTGCTGCCGGGCGTCCTCGGCAACGCCGAGTCCCACCGCGACGACTCCTTCGCGCCGGGGGCCATGGCCAACCTGCTCGAAGGGCCCGTCTACACCAAGCCCCCCGCCTGGCGCGGACGGGAGATCCCCGAGGTGCTCGTCAGCGGCCACCACGGGAAGATCGCGCGCTGGCGGCGGGACGAGGCGATCCGCCGCACCGCGGCCAACCGGCCCGACCTGATCGAGCGTTGCGACCCCTCGGCCTTCGACAAGAAGGACCGGGAGATGCTCTCCATCCTGGGCTGGGCCCCGGAGCCCGGTGGGCGATTTTGGCGCAGGCCGCAGGCCGTGGAAGAATGAGCCGCTGCTGTGCGTCCGGCCGGCGCCCCTGCCACAGGGGGAACGACGCCCGCCCGACCGGCAGCATCCCTGATCTCGAACCGACATACCGTCGATGACCTGTGGCATCGGCGAGGAAGCAGACCACCATGGCTCACCTGCTCGACAGCGTCAACGCGGCGTCGCTCCGCTCCGACATCCCGTCCTTCCGCCCCGGCGACACCGTGAACGTCCACGTGCGCGTCATCGAGGGCAACCGCTCCCGTATCCAGCAGTTCAAGGGCGTCGTCATCCGCCGCCAGGGCGCGGGCGTGAGCGAGACCTTCACGGTCCGCAAGGTCTCCTTCTCCGTCGGCGTGGAGCGCACCTTCCCGGTGCACAGCCCGATCTTCGAGAAGATCGAGCTCGTCACCCGCGGTGACGTCCGCCGCGCCAAGCTGTACTACCTCCGTGAGCTGCGCGGCAAGGCCGCGAAGATCAAGGAGAAGCGCGAGAACTGAGCCCCGGCTCACACGCGCCGCCGGTGTCTCGGGGCGGCCGGATAGGCTCGGCCCCCGATGGACACCGACGCACAGCCCCTGGAGCGCGACCGCTCCTCCGCCCCCGACGAGGGGAGCACGGAGGAGGGGTCGCGCTCCACGCGTTCCCGGGCCCGCTCCTGGCTGCGGGCCGGGCCCGGGAAGGGCGCCGGGCGGCTGCGGCTGTCGGTGCGGACCGCGACCCTCGTCGGCGCGGTCTGCGCCGTCTTCGTCCTGCTGCTGAGCACCTTCGTCGTCCAGCCCTTCCAGATCCCCAGCAGCTCCATGGAGCCGACGCTCCAGGTCGGCGACCGGATCCTGGTCAACAAACTCGCCTATGACGCCGCGGAGCCGCCCGCCCGCGGCGACATCGTCGTCTTCGACGGCCGAGGTTCCTTCGTACAGGAGGAACTGACGGAAAACCCCGTGAGTTCCGTAGTACGAGAGGGACTGGCAATGCTCGGACTCGCCGAGCCTGCCGACACCGACTTCGTCAAGCGCGTCGTCGGGACCGGCGGCGACCGCGTGGTCTGCTGCGACGACGAGGGCAGGGTCGAGGTGAACGGTGCACCGGTGGACGAGACGTACCTCCACCCCGGCGACCTCCCGTCCGAGGTGGCGTTCGACATCGTGGTGCCCGCGGGGCGGCTGTGGGTCATGGGCGACCACCGCAGCCGGTCCAGCGACTCCCGGGACCACCTCGGCTCCCCGGGCGGCGGCATGGTTCCGGTGGACCGCGTGATCGGCCGCGCCGACTGGATCGGCTGGCCGTTCGGGCGCCGGACCTCCCTCGCCCCCACCGACGCCTTCCGCCACGTCCCCCCGCCCGCCCCGCCGCCGGGCGGCGGCCATGGGTAACCGCGGACGGCCCCGCGCGAGCCACCGCGCCGACACCCGGCTGCCCACCGGCACCCGCCCGACGGACGGCGGCCGGTCCCTCCCGGGGCGCGCCGAGCGGCGCCGGCTGGCCCAGAAGGTCAAGCGCAAGCGCCGTCGCTCGGCGGTCAAGGAGGTGCCCCTCCTGATCACCGTCGCCCTGGGTATAGCCCTGGTGCTCAAGACCTTCCTGGTCCAGGCGTTCGTGATCCCCTCCGGCTCCATGGAACAGACCATCCGCATCCAGGACCGGGTGCTGGTGGACAAGCTCACCCCGTGGTTCGGCTCCCGCCCCCAGCGCGGCGACGTGGTCGTCTTCAAGGACCCCGGCGGCTGGCTGCCCCAGGAGGAGCAGCAGCAGGGCGAGGACCCGATCGTCGTCAAGCAGGTCAAGCAGGCCCTCACCTTCATCGGCCTGCTGCCCTCGGACGACGAACGCGACCTGATCAAGCGGGTCGTCGCGGTCGGCGGCGACCGGGTGGTCTGCTGCGACCAGCAGGGCCGGGTCACCGTCAACGGCATGCCGCTGAACGAGCCCTACCTCTTCCCCGGGGACGCCCCGTCGACGATCGACTTCGAGGTCACCGTCCCCGAGGGCCGGCTCTTCGTGCTCGGCGACCACCGCTCCGACTCCGCCGACTCCCGTTTCCACCTGACCGAGGAGGGGCAGGGGACGGTGGCCGAGGACATGGTCGTCGGCCGGGCCGTCTACATCGCCTGGCCGCTCGACCACTGGACCCGGCTGGGGGACGAGGAGCCCTTCGCCGCGGTCCCGCCCGGGAGTGGCGCGCGGGCGGCCGCGGAGGCATCGTCGAATAGTGTGTCCTCCCAGGATCTGAACGGAATGGTCCTGCTCCCGACCCCTGCGGAACTCCCGCTCGTTATGGGAGTGGTGGGCCTGTTCCTTGTATGGAGCAGGCGGTTCGCACGGAGTGAGGAGTGGATGTGGGGGACGTGGCGGTCGGCGCGCGGTCCGGGCACGGCGATCCCGAGGAGAGGCCCGGGGCGTTCCCCGAGCAGTCCTCGGACGGCGGTGGCAGGACGGCTCCGCCGGACAGCGGCGACGACGAGCCGGAGGGCAGCGGCACGGGACAGCACGGCGGTACGGGACAGAAGAAGCAGCGATCCTTCTGGAAGGAACTGCCGCTCCTGATCGGTATCGCGCTGCTCCTCGCGTTGCTGATCAAGACCTTCCTGCTCCAGGCCTTCTCCATCCCGTCGGATTCGATGATGAACACCCTCCAGCGCGGCGACCGCGTGCTGGTGGACAAGCTCACGCCCTGGTTCGGATCGGAGCCGGAGCGCGGCGAGGTCGTCGTCTTCCACGACCCGGGCGGCTGGCTGGTGGGTGAGCCCACCCCCGAGCAGAACGTGTTCCAGCAGTTCCTGTCCTTCATCGGCCTGATGCCCTCGGCCGAGGACAAGGACCTGATCAAGCGGACCATCGCGGTCGCCGGCGACACGGTGGAGTGCAAGAAGGGCGGGCCGGTCAAGGTCAACGGCAAGGCCCTGGACGAGCCGTACCTCTACCCGGGCAGCTCCGCCTGCGACGACGCGCCCTTCGGCCCGTTCAAGGTCCCCGAGGACCGGATCTGGGTCATGGGCGACAACCGCCAGAACTCCCAGGACTCCCGGTACCACATGGAGGACGCCAACCGGGGCTTCGTGCCCGTGGACGAGGTCGTCGGCCGGGCGGTCGTGGTGGCGTGGCCGCTGAACCGCTGGGCGACCCTGCCCGTCCCGGACACCTACGACCAGCCGGGGATCAACGCGGCCGCCGCGCTGGCGCCCCCGGCGCTGGGTCTCGCGGGCGCGGTGCCGCTGGTGCTGTGGCGCCGCCGTCGCCTGACGGCGGGCTGAGGCGCGCTTCCGGCTGCCGGGCCCGCCGGGCGGCGCGGTCCGGGGCGGTCCGGCAGCGCGGTCCTTGTGGGCGGGCGCCCGCCGGGGCCGACCGGGGCGAGCGCCCGCCGGGGCGGGGCCGATCGAGGGGCTGACCGTTCGCGTACCGCCGGGTAGGGTGCGATGCCGGACCGCACTTCCCCGGGCCCGTCCCGGGGCGACATCGGAGCTGGGGAGCGCTGGTGAGCCGTACACAACAGGACGCCGAGGCCCGGGGCCGGCTGGGCAACGCGCTCTCCGGCATCGCCGTGGCGGTCGGCTGTGTGCTCTTCCTCGGCGGATTCGTCTGGGGCGCGGTCGTCTACCAGCCCTACACGGTGCCCACCGACTCCATGGTCCCCACGGTGAACGTGGGCGACCGGGTGCTCGCCCAGCGGATGGACGGCGACGACGTCCGCCGCGGTGACGTGGTGATCTTCCGCGACGAGGAGTGGGGGGACCTCCCCATGATCAAGCGGGTCGTCGGGGTCGGCGGCGACGAGGTCGCCTGCTGCGGCGACGGAGGCCGGCTGACGGTCAACGGCAAGCCGGTCGACGAGCCCTATCTGCGGGCCGAGGGCCCGGCGGCCGAAACGTTCACGGCCAAGGTCCCCGAAGGCCATCTGTTCCTCCTCGGCGACGACCGCCGCACCTCGCTGGACTCCCGCTCCCACCTGGAGCAGGCGGGCGACGGCTCGGTCCCGCGCTCGGCCGTCGACGGCCGGGTGGACGCCATCGCCTGGCCCCTCGGCGGCGGCGCGATCGACCGGCCCGCGGCCTTCGCCGAGCTGCCGGGCGGAGTGTCGCAGCCCGGCCCGTTCCGGCTGGTCGTGGCGACCATCGCGGTCGGGGTCGTGCTCATCCTGGGCGGGGCGGCCTACGGGCCGATCGCGGCCCGGGCGGCCCGGAAGCGGAGCCGGGGGACGGAGCCGGCGCGTGCCGCCTGAGACCCCGCAGGCGCCGGTGGTGCGCCGGGTCTCCCGGGTCGTCCTGCTCGACCCGGCGGACCGCATCCTGCTGATGCACGGCTTCGAGCCCGCGGACCCGGCCAGCGACTGGTGGTTCACCCCCGGCGGCGGCCTGGAGGGCGACGAGTCCCGGGAGGAGGCGGCGCTGCGCGAACTGGCCGAGGAGACCGGGATCACCGAGGTCGACCTCGGGCCGGTGCTGTGGCGGCGGCGGTGCTCCTTCCCGTTCGACGGGCGGCGCTGGAACCAGGACGAGTGGTACTTCCTGGCCCGTACGGCCCGCACCGAGGCCGCCCCGGCCGGGCTGACGGAGCTGGAGCGCCGCAGTGTCGCGGGCCTGAGGTGGTGGACCTCCGCCGAACTGCTGGCGGCGCGTGAGACGGTGTACCCGACCGGACTCGCCGAGCTGCTCCGCACGCTGCTCGACGAGGGGCCTCCGAGTGAGCCCGTGGTCCTCGCCCCGGAAATCGCCTAGGGGCGCGGGACGCTGGAGCACAATAGGGAGACGCAAGGCTGAAGGGGAACATGCCATGAGCGCCGAGGACCTCGAGAAGTACGAGACCGAGATGGAGCTGAAGCTCTACCGGGAGTACCGAGATGTCGTCGGGCTGTTCAAATACGTGATCGAGACCGAGCGCCGCTTCTACCTCACCAACGACTACGAGATGCAGGTGCACTCGGTCCAGGGCGAGGTCTTCTTCGAGGTCTCGATGGCGGACGCCTGGGTCTGGGACATGTACCGGCCTGCTCGTTTCGTGAAGCAGGTCCGGGTCCTCACGTTCAAGGACGTGAACATCGAGGAGCTCAACAAGAGCGACCTGGAGCTGCCGGGCAGCTAGCGCACGCCGCCGCCGGGTGACCGGCGACGGTCCGGGTTGTCGCCGGTCCGGTCCTCTGCCGGTTCCGGCCGCACGTCCGGGCCGCCGGTTCACTCGTCCGGGTGGCGGAGTTCTCCACATGGGCCGGGTTGTCCACGGGTTTCGAGCAAGATCCACTCCCTGGACTGCGGGCGGTCAGAGTCGGTGCCGGAGGTGGTGCCGACATGAACGCCACGAGGGCACTGGGACGGTACGGCGAGGACCGGGCGGCACGGCTGCTGTCCGGATCGGGGATGCGGCTGCTCGCGAGGAACTGGCGGTGCGGCCGCGCCGGTGAGATCGACATCGTCGCCCGGGACGGCGACACACTCGTCGTCTGCGAGGTCAAGACCCGCAGAGAGGGTGCGTACGAGCATCCGATGGCCGCGGTCACCCCGGCCAAGGCCCGGCGGCTGCGGCGGCTCGCCGACTGCTGGCTGGACCGCCACGGGGACGCGCCACCGGGCGGGGTCCGCATCGATCTGGTGGGCGTGGTCCTGCCGCGTCGCGGGGCCGCCGTCGTGGAGCACGCCAAGGGGGTGGCGTGATGGGCTTCGCACGCGCCTGCTCCGTGGCCCTCGTCGGGGTCGAGGGCGTGGTGGTCGAGGTGCAGGCCGACCTGGAACCGGGTGTCGCCGCGTTCACCCTCGTCGGGCTGCCGGACAAGAGCCTGGTGGAGAGCCGGGACCGGGTGCGGGCCGCGGTGGTGAACTCGGGCGCGGACTGGCCGCAGAAGAAGCTCACCGTGGGGCTCAGCCCGGCGTCCGTTCCCAAGAGCGGCTCCGGTTTCGATCTCGCTGTGGCCGCGGCCGTGCTCGCCGCCGCCGAGCGGATCGACCCCCGGCAGATCACCGACCTGGTCCTCATCGGAGAGCTGGGGCTGGACGGCCGCGTCCGGCCGGTGCGCGGGGTGCTGCCCGCCGTCCTCGCGGCGGCGGAGGCGGGATACGACCAGGTCGTGGTGCCGGAACAGACCGCGGGCGAGGCCGCCCTCGTCCCCGGGGTCTCGGTGCTCGGCGTCCGCAGCCTGCGCCAGTTGATCGCCATTCTGTCCGACGAACCGGTGCCCGACGAGGAGCCGGTGGAGCCGGGGCGGCCCGACCCAGCCCTGGCGGGCCTGCTGGTCCCCGGCGCGGGGGTGGGCACGGGAGTGGCCCCGATGGACCGCGCCACCGGCCCCGACCTGGCCGATGTCGCGGGCCAGCGCGCGGCGCGCACCGCGCTGGAGGTCGCGGCCGCCGGCGGGCACCATCTGCTGCTCTCCGGGCCGCCCGGCGCGGGCAAGACCATGCTGGCCGAACGCCTGCCCGGGATTCTGCCGCCGCTCGGCAGACAGGAGTCCCTTGAGGTCACGGCCGTCCACTCGGTCGCCGGAATCCTCCCGCCCGGGGAGCCGCTGGTGCGGGCCGCCCCCTACTGCGCCCCGCACCACTCGGCCACCATGCAGGCCCTGGTCGGCGGCGGGCACGGGCTGCCGAGACCGGGGGCCGTCTCCCTGGCGCACCGGGGCGTCCTCTTCCTCGACGAGGCCCCGGAGTTCACCGGCAAGGCACTGGACGCGCTCCGGCAGCCGCTGGAGGCGGGCCATGTGGTGGTGGCCCGCAGCGGGGGAGTGGTGCGGCTGCCCGCGCGCTTCCTGCTGGTCCTCGCGGCGAACCCCTGCCCCTGCGGGCGGCACACGCTGGTCGGCGCGGGCTGCGAGTGCCCTCCCTCGGTCGTCCGCCGCTATCAGGCCCGGCTCTCCGGGCCCCTGCTGGACCGGGTGGACCTGCGCATCGAGGTGGAACCGGTGAGCCGGGCCGATCTGCTCGGCCCCGGCGTGCGCGGGGAGTCCTCGGCCGAGGTCGCCGTCCGGGTGCGGGAGGCCAGGGAGCGGGCGTCCGCCCGCCTCGCGGACACCGGCTGGACGATGAACGCCGAGGTCCCGGGCCACGCCCTGCGCACCCGGTGGACGGTCGCGCCCGGGGCCCTCGCCGCCGCCGAGCGGGATGTGGAGCGGGGGCTGCTCACGGCCCGGGGGCTGGACCGGGTCCTGCGGGTCGCCTGGACGCTCGCGGACCTGGCCGGGCGGGACCGCCCCGAGGCGCGGGACGTGGCCCATGCCCTCCAGCTGCGCACCGGGATCGCCCGGGGCGTCCCCGACCTGGCCGGGGCCCCGCGATGAGCCGCCGGATCGGCCGGGCGGCGGGGGCTCGTCGCGGGCGCCGGCGCGGCCCGGCGAGGGCGTGCGCGGCGGCGTGGCTCGCGAAGCCGGGCCCGGGTGTGGGCTCCGGCGTGCGCCCCGGCGCGGCTCCCGGCCCGGGAGGGGGCCCGCCATGACCGCCGAGGCCCACGGGCCGGCCCCCGCACCCGGCACGGAGCGCGTCGCCCGGTCGGCTGTCCCGTCCGGACCGGCCTTCGGCGTGGACGAGGCAGAGGTCAGCCGGGCGGCCGGACCGGCGCACTCCGCACCCGACGCGGAGCGGGTCGCCAGATCAGCTCTGACGGAGATCCTGGAGCCCGGGGACGCGAGAGCCGGCCGCTGGCTCAGGGACCTCGGTGCGGAGGAACTCCTCGCCCGGCTGCTGCCCCGCCGTGCGGGCGAGGGGGCCGGGCTGCCGGGGCTGACCCGGGAGCGGTCCGCGGGGCTGCGGGCGCGTGCCGCCGGGGTCGTTCCCGGCCGGAGCCTCGCCACCGTCCGGGCCCTCGGCGGCCGGTTCGTCGTCCCCGGCGACCCGGAGTGGCCGACCCAGCTCGACGACCTCGGCGACGCCCGCCCGATCGGGCTCTGGGTGCGCGGGAGCCCCGACCTGCGCAGATGGGCGCTGCGATCCGTCGCCCTGGTCGGCGCGCGGGCCTGCACCCCGTACGGCGCGCACATCGCCGCGGAGCTGGCCGGCGGTCTGGCCGAGCGGGGGTGGGTCGTGGTGTCGGGTGCCGCGTACGGGGTCGACGGCGCGGCGCACCGGGGCGCGCTCGCCGCCGGGGGTGTCACCGCCGCGGTCCTGGCGTGCGGGGTCGACGTCGCCTATCCCCGCGGCCACGGGGAGCTGATCGACCGGATCGTGCGCCAGGGCCTGGTCCTCGGGGAGCTGCCGCCCGGGCAGCACCCCACGCCCAGCAGGTTCGTCCTGCGCAACCGGGTGATCGCCGCCCTGACCAGGGGCACGGTGGTCGTCGAGGCCGCGCGCCGCAGCGGCTCGCTGGTCACCGCCCGCAGCGCGCAGCGCCTGGGCCGCTTCACCATGGGCGTCCCCGGGCCGGTCACCAGCGCGCTCTCGGCGGGGGTGCACGAGCTGCTGCGCGGCGAGGCGGTCCTCGTCGGGGACGCGGCGGAGGTGGTCGAGCTGGTCGGGGAGATCGGAGAGCTGGCCCCGGAGCACACCGGTCCCGTGCTGCCCCGGGACCTGCTGGACCCGGTGAGCCGGAGCGTGCTGGAGGCCCTGCCCGGGCGGGGCGGCGCGGGCGCGGAGGAGATCGCCCGGGCGGCCGGGACCGGGCCCGACGAGGCGCTGGCCCGGCTGTACGAACTGCACTCCCTGGGGTTCGTCGAGCGCAGCGGACGGGCATGGCGGCTGGCACCCCGGGCGGATCGCTGCTCGAACACCCGGCGAGGCGGTGCTTGACCTGGAGCATTCGGGTGAAAAGGTGAGGGGCGATGGCCCTCCCCGTCGTGCCTGTGACGCCGTGGGGGCCGGTGCGCGGCGCATCGGCCCCTATTCGAAGGTGTGGGCGAGGGCGCATACCCCCATCGGTCCGATCCGCGCCCGCTCGCCCACCGCGACGGCGCAGTCACGCTACGCTCGCGATTTCCGGCCTCGGCCGCCTCACCCGATTTACCGTCCACAGCAGAACGGCTCAAGGCAACGCATGCCCCAGCACACGTCCGGGTCCGACCGCGCGGTAGTGCCCGCTGCTGCCCGTGGCGCCGTGCGGCCCTCGGCTCCCTCGTCGCTGGAGGAGCTGTGGCGGTCGTACAAGGCCACCGGCGACGAGCGGCTGCGGGAACAGCTGATCCTGCACTACTCCCCGCTGGTCAAGTACGTGGCCGGCCGCGTCAGCGTAGGGCTCCCCTCCAACGTCGAGCAGGCGGACTTCGTGTCCTCCGGGGTCTTCGGGCTCATCGACGCCATCGAGAAGTTCGACGTCGAGCGGTCGATCAAGTTCGAGACGTACGCGATCACCCGTATCCGCGGGGCCATGATCGACGAACTCCGGGCGCTGGACTGGATTCCGCGCTCGGTGCGGCAGAAGGCCCGCGCGGTCGAGCGCGCGTACGCCACGCTCGAAGCACAGTTGCGGCGCACCCCGTCGGAGGCCGAGGTCGCGGCCGAGATGGAGGTGACGGTCGAGGAACTGCACTCGGTTTTCAGTCAGTTGTCGCTGGCCAACGTGGTCGCCCTGGAGGAGCTGCTCCATGTCGGCGGTGAGGGCGGCGACCGGCTCAGCCTCATGGACACCCTGGAGGACACGGCCGCGGACAACCCGGTCGAGGTGGCCGAGGACCGCGAACTGCGCAGGCTGCTCGCCAGGGCGATCAACACCCTGCCCGACCGGGAGAAGACCGTGGTCACGCTCTACTACTACGAGGGCCTGACCCTCGCAGAGATCGGTCATGTGCTGGGCGTCACCGAGAGCCGGGTGAGCCAGATCCACACCAAGTCGGTCCTCCAGCTGCGGGCGAAGCTGGCCGACGTCGGACGCTGAGCCCCACGGAGGCGGCGGCATCCGTAAAGTGGAGGGGTGCCCAGGATTCGAGCGGCCTCCGTGGCCGAGCACCGGACGATGCAGCGAGGCGCCCTGCTGGACGCCGCGCGCTCCCTCCTGTCCGAAGGCGGTACCGAGGCGCTGACCTTCCCCGCGCTGGCCGAGCGCACGGGTCTCGCGCGGTCCTCCGTCTACGAGTACTTCCGCTCACGCGCGGCGGTCGTCGAGGAACTCTGCGCCGTCGACTTCCCCGTCTGGGCGGCCGAGGTCGAGGACGCGATGGCCCGGGCGAGCACGCCCGAGGACAAGGTCGAGGCGTATGTGCGGCGCCAGTTGGAGCTGGTCGGGGACCGGCAGCACCGTGCCGTCGTCGCGATCTCGGCGAGTGAACTGGACGCGGGGGCGCGGGAGAAGATCCGCGCCGCGCACGGCGGCCTGATCGCCATGATCGTCGAGGCGCTCGGCGAACTCGGGCAGCGCGAGCCGCGCCTGGCCGCGATGCTCCTCCAGGGCGTGGTGGACGCGGCGGTCCGCCGGATCGAGCTGGGTGCGGCGGAGGACCCGTCCACCATCGCGGACGCGGCGGTGGCGATGGCCCTGCGGGGCGTCCGGGGCTGACGGGCTCTGCCCCGCTGCGCGCCTCAGGGCGCGGTGAGCACCGGCAGCAGACGGGACGGAGCCCGGCGCAGCATCCACGGCGGCAGCAGGGACAGCGGGTCCAGATACGCGTCCCCGCGCAGCAGGCCCCAGTGCAGACAGCTCACGGGGCAGTGCGTGCCGCCCGGCTCCAGCGTGGCGACGGCCTGGCCGGCGGCCACCTCTTCGCCCGCGGCGACGAGCGGGCGCACCGGTTCATAGGTGATCCGCAGCGGCGGGTCCCCCGCACCGGTGAGCGCGATGCTCAGGACCCCGCGCCCCGCGACCCGCCCCGCGAACACGACCCGCCCCGGGGCGGCGGCGCGCACCGCCGCGCCGGGTGCCGCGGCGAGATCCACGCCCCGGTGCCCGGCCGCGTACGGCGACCCCGGCGGGTCCCACCCCCGCACCACCACGGGCCTCACCGCCCCGACGGGCCAGCTCCGCGCCGCCGGGTCCGGGCCCGTGCCAGGCGGCCCCGGCGCCCGCGACGCGGTCCGCGCCTCGCCCGCGTACGGGCCGTACCGGATGCCCGCCCGGTACGGGCTCGGCGCCACCGCCCCGCCCCGGCCCGGCGCCACCGCCCCGGCCGCGGTCTGCCGGACGTCCGCCCCGACCTGCCGGCTCCGCGCGAGTCCAGCCCCCGGCGGCCCCGGCGGCCCCGGCGGCCCCGGCGCGGTCCGCGCCCGCGCCTCGCCCGCGTGCGGGTCGTGCCGGGTGGCCACCGCCCCGGCCGGGACCGACTCGTGCGCCCCCGCCCCCGGCGGGCGGTCACGCGTCGGCGGCCCGCTCGCCCCCGCGCCCACCGCGAGGAGCCCCAGCGCCACGGACAGCCCCAGCGCCACGGACAGGGCCAGCGCGCACGCCCGCCGCACGGTGGCCACCCGCGCACCCGGGGCGCGGGCGCCCGCCCCGCGCGCGGCCACGGCGGCGGCGACCCCGCGCGCACCCCGGGCGCAGGGGTCCGGAGGACAGTGGCGCCCGGCAGGGCGAATCGGCGGCGCGGCGCAGCAGTTCATGCGTCCACCGTGACGGAACGCGCCCCCGCACCCGCCCGGCCTGTGGACAAGGAGAGCGTTGTGGACAGCGGCGTCACCCGGGGGCCTCCGGGTCCCGTACACTTCTTACGGCGATCCGGGTCACCGGGTCGACTTCGCACGCCCCGCCACCGGTCTCTTCGCGGACGGTGGCCGCGCTCCTCGGTCCTTCTGTGGCACGGCGCGTCGGGGCGTCAGGACACAACCGAGAATCCAAGGAGATACGGCCATGGCCGTCGTCACGATGCGGGAGCTGCTGGAGAGCGGCGTCCACTTCGGTCACCAGACCCGTCGCTGGAACCCGAAGATGAAGCGCTTCATCTTCACCGAGCGCAACGGCATCTACATCATCGACCTGCTCCAGTCGCTGTCGTACATCGACCGCGCCTACGAGTTCGTCAAGGAGACCGTCGCCCACGGCGGCTCCATCATGTTCGTCGGCACGAAGAAGCAGGCCCAGGAGGCCATCGCCGAGCAGGCGACGCGCGTCGGCATGCCGTACGTCAACCAGCGCTGGCTGGGCGGCATGCTCACCAACTTCTCGACCGTCTACAAGCGTCTGCAGCGCCTCAAGGAGCTGGAGCAGATCGACTTCGACGACGTCGCCGCCTCCGGTCTCACCAAGAAGGAGCTCCTGGTCCTCTCCCGCGAGAAGGCCAAGCTGGAGAAGACCCTCGGTGGTATCCGCGAGATGCAGAAGGTGCCGAGCGCCGTCTGGATCGTCGACACCAAGAAGGAGCACATCGCCGTCGGTGAGGCGCGCAAGCTCCACATCCCGGTCGTCGCGATCCTCGACACCAACTGCGACCCCGACGAGGTCGACTACAAGATCCCGGGCAACGACGACGCGATCCGCTCCGTCACCCTGCTCACCCGCGTGATCGCCGACGCCGTCGCCGAGGGCCTCATCGCCCGCTCCGGCGCCGCCACCGGCGACTCCAAGCCGGGCGAGAAGGCCCAGGGCGAGCCGCTCGCCGAGTGGGAGCGCGACCTGCTCGAGGGTGAGAAGAAGGCCGACGACGCCGAGGCCCCCGCCGCGGAGAAGCCGGCCGAGGCCGCCGCCGAGGCTCCGGCCGCCGAGGCCCCCGCCGCCGAGGCCGAGCAGGCCTGACCCGCGGGACCGGCCCGCACGGACCGGTCGACGACGGCGGGGGCACACGATGCCCCCGCCGTCCACCCGTAGATCCGCCCGGTCCGCACGATCCACCGGGCCCGGGTCTTTCGCAGATCTCAGACCGATCTCACAGACTTCGAGAGAGAAACCCAGACTCATGGCGAACTACACCGCCGCTGACGTCAAGAAGCTCCGCGAGCTCACCGGCGCCGGCATGATGGACTGCAAGAAGGCGCTGGACGAGGCCGACGGCAACGTCGACAAGGCCGTCGAGGCGCTGCGCATCAAGGGCCAGAAGGGCGTCGCCAAGCGTGAGGGCCGCTCCGCCGAGAACGGCGCCGTGGTCTCCCTCATCGCCGACGACAACACCTCCGGTGTCATCGTCGAGCTGAAGTGCGAGACGGACTTCGTCGCCAAGGGCGAGAAGTTCCAGGCCGTGGCGAACTCGCTGGCCGCCCACGTCGCCAAGACGGCCCCGGCCGACCTGGAGGCCCTGCTCGCCTCCGAGATCGAGCCCGGCAAGACCGTCCAGGCGTACGTGGACGAGGCCAACGCCAACCTCGGCGAGAAGATCGTCCTGGACCGCTTCGCGCAGTTCACCGGCGGCTACGTGACCGCGTACATGCACCGCACCATGCCCGACCTGCCCCCGCAGATCGGTGTCCTCGTCGAGCTCGACAAGGAGAACGCCGAGGTCGCCAAGGGCGTCGCGCAGCACATCGCCGCCTTCGCGCCGAAGTACCTGTCCCGCGAGGACGTCCCGGCCGAGGTCGTCGAGTCCGAGCGCCGCGTCGCCGAGGAGACCACCCGCGCCGAGGGCAAGCCCGAGGCCGCCCTCCCGAAGATCGTCGAGGGTCGCGTCAACGGCTTCTTCAAGGAGGCCACCCTCCTCGGCCAGCCCTACGCGCTGGACAACAAGAAGACCGTTCAGCAGATCCTGGACGAGGCCGGCGTCAGCCTGAAGCGCTTCAGCCGCATCAAGGTCGGCATCTGAGTCCGTACGCGACGGACACCGGACCCCGGTAGGGTCTGAGGCAGTCGTCCGCGCCCGCGCCGGACGACCGCAGATCTGACGAGGAGGCCATTGCCGTACGGGAAACCGCAAGGACCCCAGGGCAATGGCCTTCTTCGTATGTGCACGAGGAGATCCCCATGAATCAGGGCGCCGCTACAGGCGACGACAACCACGGCAAGAAGGCCGGCCGCTTCATGCTGAAGCTGTCCGGAGAGGCGTTCTCCGGCGGCACCGGCCTGGGCGTCGACCCCGACGTCGTGCACGCCATCGCACGCGAGATCGCCGCGGTCGTCCGCGACGGCGCGGAGATCGCGATCGTGATCGGCGGCGGCAACTTCTTCCGCGGCGCCGAGCTCCAGCAGCGCGGCATGGACCGGGCGCGCTCCGACTACATGGGCATGCTGGGCACCGTCATGAACTGCCTCGCCCTCCAGGACTTCCTGGAGAAGGAGGGCATCGACTCCCGCGTCCAGACCGCCATCACCATGGGCCAGGTCGCCGAGCCGTACATCCCGCTGCGCGCCGTGCGCCACCTGGAGAAGGGCCGCGTCGTCATCTTCGGCGCCGGTATGGGCATGCCCTACTTCTCCACCGACACCACGGCCGCCCAGCGCGCCCTGGAGATCGACGCCGAGGCCCTGCTGATGGGCAAGAACGGCGTCGACGGCGTCTACGACTCCGACCCCAAGGCGAACCCCGACGCGGTCCGCTTCGACGCCCTGGAGTACGGCGAGGTCCTCTCCCGCAACCTCAAGGTCGCCGACGCCACGGCCATCACGCTCTGCCGTGACAACGCCCTGCCGATCCTCGTCTTCGAACTCCTCGCCGAGGGCAATATCGCCCGCGCGGTGAAGGGTGAGAAGATCGGCACGCTCGTGAGCGACCGCGACACCCGGGTCTGATCCCCGGGCCCCGGGGGGCGACTTCCGGGGATGGACAAAGTCCTGCCGGTCGGACACCGTGCAGGGAACACGCGACGCAGGTTCCGACGGCCCAGTGGGATGCCGGGCCCAACTCAAGACACGCAGGAGCAAGTGGTGATCGAAGAGACCCTCCTCGAGGCCGAGGAGAAGATGGAGAAGGCCGTCCTGGTCGCCAAGGACGACTTCGCCGCGATCCGTACCGGACGTGCGCACCCGGCGATGTTCAACAAGATCGTGGCGGACTACTACGGTGCCCTGACCCCGATCAACCAGCTCGCCTCCTTCTCGGTGCCCGAGCCGCGGATGGCCGTCGTCACGCCGTTCGACAAGTCCGCGCTGCGCAACATCGAGCAGGCCATCCGCGACTCCGACCTCGGCGTCAACCCGAGCAACGACGGCAACATCATCCGCGTGGTCTTCCCGGAGCTCACGCAGGACCGCCGCAAGGAGTTCATCAAGGTCGCCAAGACCAAGAGCGAGGACGCGAAGATCTCGATCCGCGCCGTCCGCCGCAAGGCCAAGGAGACCATCGACAAGTTCGTCAAGGACGGCGAGGTCGGCGAGGACGAGGGCCGGCGTGCGGAGAAGGAGCTCGACGACACCACCGCGAAGTACGTGACGCAGGTGGACGAGCTGCTCAAGCACAAGGAAGCCGAGCTGCTCGAGGTCTGATGAACGACTCTTCCTGGGGGGCCTCCGCCGGCGCGGGATACGCCGGTGCCTGGCCACCGCCCGACCAGGGGCCCCTCCCGGCGGGTCCTGCCCGCGATGGGCACGACGCACAGCAGACTCGGCCCATGCCCATCGTGCCGGACTTTCCCGACGCAGGGAGAGACGCCCAGTCCGCAAACCGCCCCGGCGGCCGTCACGGCCGCCGCGGGGGCCCCGAGGAGGGAGCCGCCCGGCCCGGCGGCCCCCTGTTCCGTGACGAGAATCCGCAGGAGCCCATGTCCACCCCGCCGTCGGCCGCGCACCAGCCCCCGCCGGCCGCGCCGCGGCCCTCCGGGGGCCCGTCGCAGCCGCCGCAGGACGAGGCCCGGCAGCACGCCCAGCAGCCGCCGCCCCCGATGCCCGCGCACCCGACGGGCAAGAAGCGCGCCGGCCGGGACCTGCGGGCGGCCATAGGGGTCGGGGTCGGGCTCGGCGCCGTGATCGTCGCCTCGCTCTTCTTCGTCAAGGCCGTGTTCATCGGCGTGATAGCGGTCGCCGTCGTCGTCGGGCTGTGGGAGCTCACCACCCGCCTCCAGGAGCGCAAGCAGATCAAGGCGCCGCTGGTGCCCCTCGCCGTCGGCGGCGCGGCCATGGTGGTGGCCGGCTACCTCCGGGGGGCGGAGGGCGCCTGGGTGGCCATGGCGCTGACCGCGCTCGCCGTCCTCGTGTGGCGGATGACCGAACCGCCCGAGGGCTACCTCAAGGACGTCACGGCCGGTGTCTTCGCCGCCTTCTACGTCCCGTTCCTGGCCACCTTCGTGGCGATGATGCTCGCCGCCGACGACGGCCCGCAGCGGGTGCTCACCTTCCTGGTGCTCACCATCGTCAGCGACACCGGCGCGTACGCGGTCGGCTGGCGCTTCGGCAAGCACAAGCTCGCCCCGCGCATCAGCCCCGGGAAGACCCGCGAGGGGCTGCTCGGCGCGGTGGGCTTCGCGATGGCGGCGGGCGCGCTGTGCATGCAGTTCCTGGTGGACGGCGGCGCCTGGTGGCAGGGCCTGCTGCTGGGTCTTGCGGTGGCGGCCAGCGCGACGCTGGGCGACCTCGGCGAGTCGATGATCAAGCGCGACCTGGGCATCAAGGACATGGGCACCCTCCTCCCCGGCCACGGCGGCATCATGGACCGCCTCGACTCCCTCCTGCCGACCGCGCCCGTGGTCTGGCTGCTCCTAGTGATCTTCGTCGGCACGGGCTGACCTGCGCTTCTGTGGGCGAGGGCCCGTCGTCCACAGGGCGGCGGGTCCTCACTCTCATCTCTGCGACACTGGTAGCACCATGCCCAAGCCCGGAGAACTCACTTTCGTCGCGCCCCGCGGAGCCAAGAAGCCGCCGCGGCACCTCGCCGACCTCACGCCCGCCGAGCGGAAGGAGGCCGTCGCCGCGATCGGCGAGAAGCCGTTCCGCGCAAAGCAGTTGTCGACGCACTACTTCGCCCGGTACGTGCACGACCCCGCGCAGTGGACCGACATCCCCGCCGCCGCCCGCGAGAAGCTCGCCGGGGAGCTGCTGCCCGACCTGATGTCGGTCGTCCGCCATATCTCCTGCGACGACGACACCACCCGCAAGACCCTCTGGCGCCTGCACGACGGCACCCTCGTCGAGTCCGTGCTGATGCGCTACCCGGACCGGGTCACCATGTGCATCTCCTCGCAGGCCGGCTGCGGGATGAACTGCCCGTTCTGCGCCACCGGCCAGGCCGGGCTGGACCGCAACCTGTCCACGGCCGAGATCGTGCACCAGATCGTCGACGGCATGCGCGCCCTGCGCGACGGCGAGGTCCCCGGCGGCCCCGCCCGGCTGTCGAACATCGTCTTCATGGGCATGGGCGAGCCGCTGGCCAACTACAAGCGGGTCGTCGGCGCCATCCGCCGGCTCACCGACCCCGAGCCGGACGGCCTCGGCCTCTCCCAGCGCGGGATCACCGTCTCCACCGTCGGCCTGGTGCCGGCCATGCTGCGCTTCGCCGACGAGGGCTTCAAGTGCCGCCTCGCCGTCTCCCTGCACGCCCCCGACGACGAGCTGCGCGACACCCTGGTGCCGGTGAACACCCGCTGGAAGGTCCGCGAAGTCCTCGACGCGGCCTGGGAGTACGCGGAGAAGTCCGGCCGCCGCATCTCCATCGAGTACGCCCTCATCCGGGACATCAACGACCAGGCCTGGCGCGGTGACCTCCTCGGCCGCCTCCTCAAGGGCAAGCGGGTGCACGTCAACCTGATCCCGCTCAACCCGACCCCGGGCTCCAAGTGGACCGCCTCCCGTCCCGAGGACGAGCGGGCCTTCGTCGAGGCGATCGCCGCGCACGGCGTCCCGGTCACCGTCCGGGACACCCGCGGGCAGGAGATCGACGGGGCGTGCGGGCAGCTCGCGGCCCACGAGCGCTGAGGCCCCCGGCCCGGCCGGGGCCCGGCGAAGGTGGCTGATACTGTGCGCCCTGTACGTTCGCACAGATGAACAGCGGCTGAGCGGACGACCCCGTTCGCGCCGGAGCACGGCGCGGACGGCCGACACAACGAAACATTCCGACAGGGGAGCGCACCACAGCGCTGAGAGTGCGGCACGGCCGCAGACCCTCGGACCTGATCCGGGTCATACCGGCGTAGGGAGTCAGCACACCATGAACAGCCAGCTTCGCCGTGCCGTCGGCACGGCCCTCGCCGCCGCCCTGGGCATCACCTCCCTCGCGGCCTGCGGCAACGGCTCCGAGGACAAGGGCAGCGGCGACGGGGCCGGGTCCAAGACCGTCACCCTGGTCACCCACGAGTCCTTCGCGGCCTCCGAGGCCGTCCTCAAGGAGTTCACCAAGCGGACCGGCTACACCGTGAAGATCCTCAAGAGCGGGGACGCCGGCACCGCGCTCAACAAGGAGATCCTCACCAAGGGCTCCCCGCAGGGCGACGTCTTCTTCGGCGTCGACAACACCCTGCTCTCCCGCGCCCTCGACAACGACCTGTTCACGCCCTACGAGGCGAAGGGCCTGGACCGCGTGGCGCCCGAGGTGCAGCTTGACAAGGACAAGCACCGGGTCACGCCCGTCGACACCGGCGATGTCTGCGTCAACTACGACAAGAAGTACTTCGCGGAGAAGAAGCTCGCCCCGCCGAAGACCTTCGCCGACCTCGCGAAGCCCGCGTACAAGAACCTCCTGGTGGTCGAGAACGCCGCCACCTCCTCGCCCGGACTCGGCTTCCTGCTGGGCAGCGTCGGCGCCTTCGGCGAGGACGGCTGGCAGGACTACTGGAAGAAGCTGAAGGCCAACGGCGTCAAGGTCGTCGACGGCTGGGAGCAGGCGTACAACGAGGAGTTCTCCGGCTCGGCCGGCGGCAGGAAGGCCGGGGCGGACCGCCCGCTCGTCGTCTCCTACGCCTCCAGCCCGCCCGTCGAGGTCCTGTACGCGGAGCCGCAGCCGAAGGAGGCGCCCACCGGCGTCGCCACCGGGACCTGCTTCCGGCAGATCGAGTTCGCGGGCCTGCTCGACGGCGCGAAGAACGAGAAGGGCGGCAAGGCGCTCCTGGACTTCCTGGTCTCCAGGACCTTCCAGGAGGACATGCCGCTCAACATGTTCGTCCACCCGGTCGTCTCCGACGCGAAGCTGCCCGAGCTGTTCACCGAGCACGGCGTGGTCGTGGACGAGCCCGAGACCGTCGCGCCCGCCACGATCGCCGGCAAGCGCGAGCAGTGGGTCCGGTCGTGGTCCTCGCTCGTCCTGAAGTAGACCCCGCCACGGACCGGGGCCCGGGCCGCGAGCCCGGCCCCGGGCCGGGCTGGCGCCGGGGGAGCGTGGCCCGGCTCGCGCTGATGGCCGGGCCGGTCGCGTTCTTCGCGGTCTTCTTCGCCTACCCGGTCACCGCCATCGTCGGCCGCGGCCTGCACGCGGACGGGGCCTGGCACCTGGACCGGATCGGCGAGGTGGTCACCCGCCCGGACATCCTGTCCGTGCTGTGGTTCACCACCTGGCAGGCTCTCGCCTCCACCGCGCTCACCCTGCTGATCGCCCTCCCCGGCGCCTACGCCGTCGCCCGGCTCGACTTCCCCGGCAGACGACTGCTGCGGGCCGTGATCACCGTGCCGTTCGTGCTGCCGACGGTGGTCGTCGGCACCGCCTTCCTCGCCCTCGTCGGGCGCGGCGGGCTGCTGGACGAGCTGTGGGGCGTCCGCCTGGACACCACGGTCTGGGCGATCCTGCTGGCGCACGTCTTCTTCAACTACGCCGTGGTGGTGCGCACGGTCGGCGGGCTGTGGGCCCAGCTCGACCCCCGGCAGGAGGAGGCCGCGCGGATGCTGGGCGCCGGGCGGTTCCGGGCCTGGCGGACGGTGACCCTGCCCGCGCTGGCCCCCTCGCTGGCGGCGGCCGCGCTGATGGTCTTCCTGTTCACCTTCACCTCCTTCGGCATCGTGCAGATCCTCGGCGGGCCCACCTTCGCCACCCTGGAGGTGGAGATCTACCGGCAGACCGCCGACCTCCTCGACCTGCCGACCGCGGCCGTCCTCACCCTGGTGCAGTTCGCCGCCGTGGGGGCGGTCCTCGCCGTGCACGCGTGGACCGTCCGGCGCCGGGAGAGCGCCCTGCGGCTGGTGGACCCCGCGCGCACCGCGCACCGGCCGCGCGGCGCGGCGCAGTGGGCGCTGCTCGGGGGAGTGCTGGCGACCGTGCTGGTGCTCCTCCTCGCCCCGCTCGCCGTGCTGGTCGAGCGGTCCTTCGACACCCCCGCCGGCTACGGCCTGGACTACTACCGGGTGCTGACCGAGGTCGACTCCCGGGGCGGGGTCTTCCTCGTCCCGCCGATCGAGGCGGTCGCCAACTCCCTCCGGTACGCGCTGGCCGCGACCGCGATCTCCGTCACGGTCGGCGGGCTGGCCGCCGCCGCGCTCACCCGGCGGGCCGGGCGGCTGGTGCGCGGCTTCGACGCGCTGCTGATGCTGCCCCTCGGCGTCTCGGCGGTGACCGTCGGTTTCGGGTTCCTGATCGCCCTCGACGAACCGCCGCTGGACCTGCGGGCCTCCTGGATCCTGGTGCCGCTCGCCCAGGCCCTGGTCGGGGTGCCGTTCGTGGTGCGGATCATGCTGCCGGTGCTGCGGGCCGTGGACACCCGGCTGCGGGAGGCGGCGGCGGTGCTGGGAGCGTCCCCGCTGCGCGCCTGGCGGGAGGTGGATCTGCCGCTGGTGCGGCGGGCGCTGCTGGTCGCCGCCGGGTTCGCGTTCGCCGTGTCGCTGGGCGAGTTCGGGGCGACGGTGTTCATCGCCCGACCCGACAACCCGACCCTGCCCGTCGCCGTCGCACGGCTGCTCGGGCGGCCCGGGGAGCTGAACTACGGGCAGGCGATGGCCCTGTCGGTGATCCTGATGGTGGTCTGCGCCGTCGCCCTGCTCCTCCTCGAACGCATCCGTCCCGACAAGACCTCCGGGGAGTTCTGATGGCGCTGCTGGAACTGGCGGACGTGACCGTGCGGTTCGGCGGGCGGACCGCGCTGGACGGGGTGGACCTGGAGGTCGCCGAGCACGAGACCGTGTGCGTCCTCGGGCCGAGCGGCAGCGGCAAGTCGACGCTGCTGCGGGTGGTCGCGGGGCTCCAGCGGGCGGACGCGGGGCGGGTGCTGCTCGCCGGGGCGGACCAGTCCGGGGTGCCGGCGCACCGGCGCGGAGTGGGCCTGATGTTCCAGGACCACCAGCTCTTCCCGCAGCGGGACGTGGCCGGGAACGTGGCCTTCGGGCTGCGGATGCACGGGGTCTCCCGCGCCGAACAGGCGCGCCGGGTGGGGGAGTTGCTGGACCTGGTGGGCCTGCCGGGTGCGCAGGGGCGGGCGGTGGCCGCGCTGTCCGGGGGTGAGCAGCAGCGGGTGGCGCTGGCGCGGGCGCTGGCCCCGGAGCCCAAGCTGCTGATGCTGGACGAGCCGCTGGGGCAGCTCGACCGGGGGCTGCGGGAGCGGCTCGTCGTCGAACTGCGCGGGCTGTTCGGGCGGTTGGGCACCACGGTGCTGGCGGTCACGCACGACCAGGGCGAGGCGTTCGCGCTCGCGGACCGGGTGGTGGTGATGCGGGACGGGCGGATCGCCCAGGCCGGGACGCCGACCGAGGTGTGGCAGCGGCCCGCGTCCGCGTTCGTGGCCCGGTTCCTCGGCTTCGACAATGTGGTGGCCGCGACGGTGACGGGCACGGCGGCGGCCACGCCCTGGGGCGAGGTCCCGGTCCCCAAGGAGGCGGCGCAGGGGGAGCGGACGCTGCTGGTGCGGCCCTCGGGCGTCCGGCTGACCGATCCGGCGGCCGGGCTCCCGGCCACGGTCGAGGCGCGGACCTTCCGCGGCAGCCGTGTCGCCGTCCGCCTCCGCCCGGAGACCGGTCCCGTGCTGGAGGCCGAGTGCACCCTGCGCGACGCCCCGGCGGAGGGCGCGGCGGTGGGGGTCCGCTTCGACCCGGAGGACGTGGTGGTCCTCGACCACGTGTGACCCGCCGGACACCTCCTGAGCCCCCCCGCACGGACGGACCCCCGCACGGACGGACCCCCGCACGGAGACGCCCCCGCACGGACGCGCCCCGGCCGCCGGTGGCGAGACCGGGGCCGGGGCGCGGGATCGGGGGGCGCGGGCGGGCGCGGGCGGTCAGCCCGTCAGCGGCGCCGCGGCGAGGACGGCGACCGCCCAGGTCAGGGGCACGAACAGCAGGAGCAGCGCGCCCACCCGGACCGCCGCCGCACGGCGCAGCGCCGTCGGGGAGGCGCCCATCCGCAGCAGCGCGGCGTTGGTCGCCTCCCGTGACCGGCGCGCTTCGAGGGCCGCCGTGAGCAGCGTCGCGCCCGTGCAGGCGGCGACGAGGACCGCGCCGAGGACGGTCAGCGGCCCCCAGGGACTCCCGGACCCGCCGTAGACCGTCGCCGAGGCCAGCCCCGCCGAGGCCACCGCGCACACCACGCCCAGCGGGCGGCCGATGCGGCGGGCCTCCGACATCAGGATCCGGCCCGCGAGCAGCCGGGTCGCACCGGGCCGGAACGCCTGGAGGAGCCGCCCGCACAGATGGGTCAGGGCCGGGCCGGCGAGCCAGAGCCCGAGCGCGGTCAGGCACCAGCCGCCCAGGACCGCGGCGGGCAGGTTCTCGGCCTGCCCGGGCAGCGGAACGGTCCGGCCGCCCGGCCGTCCGCCCGCGTACGCCTCGACGGCGAGCCCGGCGGCGACCAGCGCCACACCCCACGGCAGCCCGGCCGGCGCGGCCGGCGGCACCTCCTGGGCCACGTCCTCGGTGCCCTCGGACGCCTCCTGAGCCGGTGCGCCCCTGCCGCCGCCGGGCCGCAGGGCGAGCGCCGCCGCGCCCGAGGCGGTCAGCGGGACGAGCGCCAGCAGGAGCAGCGCCGCCCCCAGCGGAAGCGATTCGCCCGCGGCGAGCAGGTCGGCGGCGGCACCGTCGAACGGCAGCCCCGTCAGATCGCCCCGCAGATGCAGGAAGAAGAGCAGGGCCACCGCGCTGCCGAGGGTCGCGGCCACGGCGGTGGTCGCCGCCGCGACCGCCGTGAGTCGTGCCGGGCCGAGCCCGACCGAGGAGAGTCCGGGCCGCGGCCGGGTCCCCGGGTCGGTGCGGGCGACGGCGACGGCGAAGTACACCGTCGCGGCGAGCGGGACGAGGCACCACAGCAGCCGCAGGGTCGCCCCGGAGTCGCCGGGGTGGGCGAGGGCGTACGTCAGCGCGCACAGCAGCAGGAAGCCCACGCCCGCCGACGCGGCGGCGACCATCAGCCGCCGCAGCTGGACAAGGGCGTGCGCGCCCCGGGCTAGACGGAGAGCGAGCACGCGGCCCGGCCCTCCGCCTCGGCGACCGGGGTGCGGCCGGCGCGCCGCCCGTCGGCCAGGGTGATCACCCGGTCCGCGAGTCCGGCCGTCTCCGCGTCGTGGGTGGCGAGCACCATGGTGATGCCGTGCGAGCGGGCGGCGGCGGTGACGGTGCGCAGGACATGGGCGGCGTCGGCGGAGTGCAGCGCCGCGGTCGGCTCGTCGGCGAAGAGCACGGCGGGCGTGGCCACCAGCGCCCGGGCCACCGCGACCCGCTGCTGCTCGGCGCGGACCAGGGCGTGCGGGCGCTTCTTGGCGACGGCGCCGATGTCGAGCCGGTCCATCCACTCCAGGGCGGCGGCCCGGGCGGCCCGGCGGGAGTCGCCGCGCAGCAGCAGCGGCAGGGCCGCGTTCTCCCACGCCTTCAGTTCGGGGACCAGGACCGGTTCGGGGTCGACCCAGCCGAAGCGGTCGCGGCGCAGCCGCTCCCGGTGGAGCGGGGCCATGGTGTGCACGGGGGAGCTGTTGAACCACACCTCGCCCTGCTGCGGGACGAGTTGGCCGGACAGGCACTTCAGCAGGGTCGTCTTGCCGCTGCCGCGAGCGCCGTGCACGGCGAGGATCTCGCTCTCGCGCACCCCGAGCGAGACGCCGACGAGCGCCGGCGAGCCGCGGTGGGCGTGGTGCAGGGAGCGAGCCCAGATCACATCGTTGTCCGGCGGGGCCACCATCGCGTACTCCTCGGTTCTCATCAGATTTCCGGCCCCCCGTACGGGGGAACGAAGACAGGTCCGATGGGTCACTGGGCACGCTAGGGAGTCGCCGCCGGGGTCCGGGGAAGCACGCGGCCCGGGGGCCGTCCATCTCACTCGGATGGACGGCCCCCGGGCCGTGGCGGGCGCCGGAGCCGGGGAGGGTGTGCTCCGGGCCCTGGGTCCCGAGGGGGACCGGGGAGGTCCCGAGGGGACCGGGAGGTGGTCCGCCCCCGCCGGCGGGGCCGCACCGGCGCGGGCGGACGCCGTGGTGGGCGTGGTGCGGCCGGGCGCGGGGCCCGGCCGCGGCCGGGTCAGAGCTTGGTCCACGCCTCCGTCAGGACCCCGCGCAGGATCTGCTCGATCTCGTCGAAGGTCGACTGGTCGGAGATCAGCGGCGGGGCGAGCTGGATCACCGGGTCGCCGCGGTCGTCGGCGCGGCAGTACAGGCCGGCGTCGAAGAGGGCCTTGGAGAGGAAGCCGTACAGGACGCGCTCGGTCTCCTCGTCGTTGAAGGACTCCTTGGTGGCCTTGTCCTTGACCAGCTCGATGCCGTAGAAGTACCCGTTGCCGCGGACGTCGCCGACGATCGGCAGGTCGTACAGCTTCTCCAGGGTGGCCCGGAAGGCGTCCTCGTTGTCGAGGACGTGCTGGTTCAGGCCCTCCTTCTCGAACAGGTCGAGGTTGGCCAGGCCGACCGCGGCGGAGACGGGGTGGCCGCCGAAGGTGTAGCCGTGCAGGAAGGTGTTGTCGCCCTTGTAGAACGGCTCGGCGAGGCGGTCGGAGACGATGCAGGCGCCGATCGGGGAGTAGCCCGAGGTCATGCCCTTGGCGCAGGTGATCATGTCCGGTACGTAGCCGAACTTCTGGCAGCCGAAGGTGGTGCCGAGGCGGCCGAAGGCGCAGATGACCTCGTCGGAGACGAGGAGCACGTCGTACTCGTCGCAGATCTCGCGGACCCGCTGGAAGTAGCCGGGCGGGGGCGGGAAGCAGCCGCCCGCGTTCTGCACCGGCTCCAGGAAGACCGCGGCGACGGTCTCGGGGCCCTCGAAGAGGATCTGCTGCTCGATCTGGTCGGCGGCCCAGCGGCCGAAGGCCTCGGGGTCGTCGCCGAAGAGCGGGGCGCGGTAGATGTTGGTGTTCGGCACCTTGTGCGCGCCGGGGACCAGCGGCTCGAAGGGGGCCTTCAGGCCGGGCAGGCCGGTGATGGAGAGGGCGCCCTGCGGGGTGCCGTGGTAGGCGACCGCGCGGGAGATGACCTTGTACTTGGTCGGCTTGCCCTTGAGCTTGAAGTACTGCTTGGCGAGCTTCCAGGCGGTCTCGACCGCCTCGCCGCCGCCTGTGGTGAAGAAGACCTTGTTGAGGTCGCCCGGCGCGTGGTGGGCGAGGCGCTCGGCCAGCTCGACGGCCTTGGGGTGGGCGTAGGACCAGACCGGGAAGAAGGCCAGCTCCTGGGCCTGCTTGTAGGCCGTCTCGGCGAGCTCGTGGCGGCCGTGGCCGGCCTGGACGACGAAGAGGCCGGCGAGGCCGTCGAGGTAGCGCTTGCCCTTGTCGTCGAAGATGTAGGTGCCCTCACCGCGGACGATGGTGGGGACGGGGGCGTTCTCGTACGACGACATGCGGGTGAAGTGCATCCACAGGTGGTCGTAGGCGGACTTTGAGAGGTCGCTGCGGTCCTGGCTCACGGCTATCGGGTTCCCCACATGTAGGTCTGCTTCTTGAGCTTGAGGTAGACGAAGCTCTGGGTGGAGCGCACGCCGGGGAGCGCGCGGATCCGCTTGTTGATCACTTCGAGCAGGTGGTCGTCGTCCTCGCAGACGATCTCGACCATCAGATCGAACGAGCCCGCGGTCATCACCACGTACTCGCATTCGGCCATGGCCGTGAGCGCGTCGGCGACGGGGTCGAGGTCTCCCTCGACGGTGATGCCGACCATCGCCTGGCGTCGCAGACCCACGGTGAGGGGGTCGGTGACGGCGACGATCTGCATCACGCCCTGGTCGAGCAGCTTCTGGACGCGCTGCCGGACGGCCGCCTCGGAAAGGCCCACGGCCTTGCCTATCGCGGCGTACGGACGGCGACCGTCCTCCTGGAGCTGTTCGATGATCGCGAGGGAGACGGCGTCGATCGTCGGCGACGATCCGCTGCCGGTCCCGTTCCTGGAGTCTGCGCTACGGCTGGCCACGAGCTCACTCTGCACCGGGACTCGTCGGTCTCGCAACCCCAAATCGATGAAATTCGTTGAATCGGGCTCTCGATCTGACTGAATCCGAAGTGCGGGAGGGTCGGGCCTGTTGAAAACGTCGGCACTCGGACTAGGGTGGGTGTGTCTCACCCATCGGACATCTCACAGGAGGGGTGGCAACAGTGACCACCGAGCTGCGTCGTCTGCGCAACTACATCAACGGGGAGTTCAAGGACGCCGCCGACGGCCGGACCATCGACGTCGTCAACCCCGTCACCGGGGAGGCGTACGCCACCTCGCCGCTGTCCGGTCAGGCCGACGTCGACGCGGCCATGGCGGCCGCCGCCGCCGCCTTCCCCGCGTGGCGCGACACGACCCCCGCCGAGCGCCAGAAGGTCCTGCTGAAGATCGCGGACGCCTTCGAGGAGCGCGCCGAGGACCTGATCGCGGCCGAGTCGGAGAACACCGGCAAGCCGCTGGAGCTGACCCGCACCGAGGAGATCCCTCCGATGGTGGACCAGATCCGCTTCTTCGCGGGCGCCGCGCGGATGCTGGAGGGCCGTTCGGCGGGCGAGTACATGGAGGGTCTGACCTCGATCGTCCGCCGTGAGCCGGTGGGCGTCTGCGCGCAGGTCGCGCCGTGGAACTACCCGATGATGATGGCCGTGTGGAAGTTCGCCCCGGCGCTGGCGGCGGGCAACACCGTCGTGCTGAAGCCGTCCGACACCACCCCGGCCTCCACCGTGCTGATCGCCGAGATCATCGGCGCCATCGCGCCCAAGGGCGTCTTCAACGTGGTCTGCGGCGACCGCGACACCGGCCGCCTGATGGTCGAGCACCCGACCCCGGCGATGGCCTCCATCACCGGTTCGGTACGCGCCGGCATCCAGGTCGCCGCCTCGGCCGCCAAGGACGTCAAGCGCGTCCACCTGGAGCTGGGCGGCAAGGCCCCGGTCGTCGTCTTCGAGGACACCGACATCCCCAAGGCCGTCGAGGACATCTCGGTGGCGGGCTTCTTCAACGCCGGCCAGGACTGTACGGCCGCGACCCGGGTGCTGGTGCAGGAGTCCATCCACGACGAGTTCGTGGCCGCCCTCGCCAAGGCCGCCGCCGAGACCAGGACCGGCGCGCCGGACGACGAGGACGTGCTCTACGGCCCGCTGAACAACGCCAACCAGCTCGACCAGGTCTCCGGCTTCGTGGACCGCCTCCCTGCCCACGCCAAGGTCGAGGCGGGCGGCCACCGGGTCGGCGACAAGGGCTACTTCTACGCCCCGACCGTCGTCTCCGGCCTCAAGCAGGACGACGAGATCATCCAGAACGAGGTCTTCGGCCCGGTCATCACCGTCCAGTCCTTCACGGACGAGGCGCAGGCGCTGGAGTGGGCGAACGGTGTCGAGTACGCGCTCGCCTCGTCGGTCTGGACGAAGGACCACGCGCGGGCGATGCGGATGTCGAAGGCGCTGGACTTCGGCTGCGTCTGGATCAACACGCACATCCCGCTGGTCGCGGAGATGCCGCACGGCGGCTTCAAGAAGTCCGGCTACGGCAAGGACCTCTCGGCGTACGGCTTCGACGACTACACGCGCGTCAAGCACGTGATGACGTCCCTGGACGCGTGAGCCGCCGGCCGGCGGCTTGAGGGGCCCGGGGGAGCGCATTGCTCCCCCGGGCCCCTTCGCGTGGGCGTGCGGGCCGGACTTGCGCTCGGCCTCGGCCCGGGTGCCGGGCGGGTGGCCCGGGCCCCGGACGCCCGCCCGGTGCTCGACAGGCTGTCGCCCGGAGGACCCGGAGTGGTCGACGCAGCGTCCATTGCCGGGCGTCCGCACCCGGCGACATCCTGCGGGCGTGACGGTGATCCGGAAGCACCCCCTGCCCGCTCCCTCCCGCCGGTCCCTGCTCCGCGCCCTCGGTGCGGGCGGCGCCGGTCTCGCGCTCGCCGGCTGCGGGGTCCCGCCCGCACGGGTGGCGCCCGGGGACCGCGCCCGCGCCGACCTCTCGGGGCGGGAGCGCCGGGTCGACTTCGCCAACTGGCCGCTCTACATCGACACCGACGAGGAGACCTCCCGCCGGCCCACCCTGGAGGCGTTCAGCCGCCGCACCGGGATCGCGGTCCGCTACTCGGAGGAGATCAACGACAACGACGAGTTCTTCGGCAAGATCAGCCCGTCCCTGATCAACCGTCAGGAGACCGGCCGGGACCTGATCGTCGTCAGCGACTGGATGGCCGCCCGCTTCGTCCGGCTCGGCTGGGTGCAGGAGATGGACCGCGCACGCCAGCCGAACGTCGCCGCCCACCTCGACCCGCAGCTGCTCTCCCCGGCGTTCGACCCGGGCCGCCGCTCCAGCGTCCCCTGGCAGAGCGGCATCACCGGCATCGCCTACGACCGCCGCCGCCTCGGCCGGGAGATCCGCGCCACCGCCGACCTGTGGGCGGACGACCTGCGCGGCCGGGTGACCCTGCTCTCCGGCCTCGACGAGGCGTTCGCCCTGCTGATGCGCGGGGACGGGGTCGACGTCACGCGCTGGCGCACCGAGGACTTCCACCGGATGTGCGAGCGCGTCGAGAAGCTGGTGAGGGCCCGTCATATCCGCCGCTTCACCGGCAACGACTACATCAAGGACCTCTCCACCGGGGACGTCCTCGCCTGCCAGGCGTACTCCGGCGACGTCATCCAACTCCAGGCCGACAACCCGGACATCGAGTTCGTCGTCCCCGAGGAGGGCGGCGAACTCTGGGCCGAGAGCCTGATGATCCCGAACCTCGCCCGCCACAAGCGCAACGCCGAGGCCCTGATCGACCACTACTACGACCCCGAGGTCGCCGCCGAACTCGCCGCCTGGGTCAACTACGTCTGCCCCGTCCCGGCCGCCCGCGACGTCCTGGCCGCCGCCAAGGACCCGGACACCGCCGCCCTCGCCGAGGACCCCCTGATCTTCCCCGACACCGCGATGCGCGCCCGCCTCGCCATCGCCCGCGACATCACGGCGGACGAACGCACGGAACTGGCGGGGCGGTGGAACGCGATCGTGGGGTTGTGACCGGCGCGTGGCGGCCGGTCAGGCCCCCCGGCCGCCCCGGTCCAGCAGGTTCCCCAGGACGTCCACCCGGTTCGTCGTGATCGAGTCGACGCCCGCGGCGAGCAGGCGGCGGAGGGTGCGGCGGGTGTCGGGGGTCCAGACGGAGAGGAGGAGGCCCCGGTCGTGGACGCGGGCGGCGAGGTCGGGGCGGACCAGGCCGAAGCGGTAGTTGAGCCACTTGGGGCGGACCGCGTCCAGCAGGACCGGGCGGGGCGGGGCCAGGGTGGTCCAGGTCAGGGAGATCTCGGCGCCGGGGTCGGCGGCGCGGACGGAGAGCATCGTGGAGGTGCCCGCGCAGTACGCGACCCGCTCCGCCGCCCCGCACTCGCGCACGGTCCCCAGGACCGTGCGCACCGACGCCGGGGTCGCGCCCGGCAGGTCGATCAGCAGACGGCGGCCCTCCGTCGCGGTGAGCGCCTCGGCCAGGGTCGGCACCCCGCCCCCGGTCAGCTCCCGGACCTCCTCGGCGGTGAGCCGGGCGAGCGGGCGGTCGTGCTCCCACAGCCGCTTCAGCGAGTCGTCGTGCAGCAGCACCGGCACACCGTCCCGGGTGAGGCGGACGTCGATCTCGACGACGTCCGCCCCGCGTTCGAAGGCGGACCGCAGCGACGGCAGGGTGTTCTCCCGCACCCGGTACGGGTCGCCGCGGTGGCCGACGACCGTGACGCGGCGCGGCCCGTGACCCGGCCGGGCCTCGGCGGCGGCGCTCACCGGGCGAGCCAGGCGGTGGTGTACGCGTCGATCTCGTCGGAAATCCGGGCCTTGCCCGCCGGGTCCAGGAAGGACGCCTCGACCGCGTTCTTCGCCAGTCCGGCCACGCCCCGCTCGTCCAGGTCCAGCAGCCGGGCGGCGACCGCGTACTCGTTGTTGAGGTCGGTGCCGAACATCGGCGGGTCGTCGCTGTTGACGGTGACCAGGACCCCGGCCGCGACCATCTCCCGGACGGGGTGCCGTTCGATGTCGGCGACCGCGCGGGTGGCGATGTTGGAGGTCGGGCAGACCTCCAGCGCGATCCGGTGCTCGGCGAGGTGCGCCAGCAGGGCCGGGTCCTGGACGGAGCTGGTGCCGTGGCCGATGCGTTCGGCGCCCAGCTCGTTGAGGGCGTCCCACACGGTCTGAGGGCCGGTGGTCTCGCCCGCGTGCGGCACGGAGCGCAGACCGGCGGCGCGGGCGCGGTCGAAGTAGGGCTTGAACTGCGGGCGGGGCACGCCGATCTCGGGGCCGCCGAGCCCGAAGGAGACCAGCCCCTCGGGGCGCAGGTCCACCGCGAGCCGCGCGGTCTCCTCGGCCGCCTCCAGCCCGGCCTCGCCCGGGATGTCGAAGCACCAGCGCAGGACCACGCCCAACTCCCGTTCGGCCGCCGTCCGCGCGTCCTCGATCGCGGCCATGAACGCCTTCTCCTCGATCCCGCGCCGGGTCGAGGAGAACGGGGTGACGGTCAGCTCCGCGTACCGGATGTTCTGCCGGGCCATGTCCCGTGCCACCTCGAAGGTGAGCAGGCGCACGTCCTCCGGGGTGCGGATCAGGTCGACGACCGACAGATAGACCTCGATGAAGTGCGCGAAGTCGGTGAAGACGAAGTAGTCGGCCAGCGCCTCGGGGTCGGTCGGAACCCTGGAGTCCGGGTGCCGCGCGGCGAGTTCGGCGACGATCCGCGGTGACGCGGAGCCCACGTGGTGCACATGCAGCTCGGCTTTCGGGAGACCTGCGATGAAGGGGTGCAGATCGGTCATCGGGTACCTCCGTGTGCGATGCGCCGCTCCTGGCCGGGGGACCATCGTAGGCGCCCCCGGGGGCCGGAGGCCGAGGCCGTAGCATGGCCGGACCACCGATGGGGGAGATGAATGTCTGACAATCAGGAGCCCGCGGGGGCGCAGCAGCCGAACGACCCGTGGGCACCGCCGGCCGGCGGCGCTCCGCAGGACCGGGTGCCCCTGGACAAGCAGCCGTCGCAGCCGCCGTCCGGGCCGACCCCGCCGAGCGTGCACGACCAGCCGACGATCATCGGGATGCCCGGAGCGCCGGGCGGCGACCCCGGGTCCGTCCCGCCGCCCCCGGTCGCGCCGGGCGGCCCCGCCACGGGCGGCTACGGCTACCCCGGCGCCACGGCCACACCGGGCTACGGCTACCCGGACACCTCTGCCACCCCCGGGTACGGCTACCCGGCCGCGAGCATGCCGCCGCCCCCGGCCACCGGCACCTCGGGCGGCTTCGGCGTCCCCGGCGACCCGTACGGCGCCGGCTACCCGGCGCCCTACGCGGGTCCGGCCGGCGGCTGGGCGCCGCAGCCCGCCAACGGCCTGGGCATCGCCGCGATGGTCCTCGGCATCCTGTCCGTGTGCCTGTTCTGCCTGTACGGCGTCGTCGGGATCATCCTCGGCGCGCTGGGCCTGATCTTCGGCATCCTCGGCCGCAAGCGCGCCCAGCGGGGCGAGGCGACCAACGGCGGCATGGCGCTGGCGGGCATCATCACGGGCTCGATCGGCATCGTGTTCGGGATCGTCTTCATCGTGCTGATCGCGTGGGGGATCACCACCGCGATCAACGAGGAGGAGAAGCGGCAGGACCGCTGGGAGTCCGACTACGACTCGTACTCGAACAGCCTGGTGCTCGACACCCGCCGCTGACCCCGGGAGGGCCGGGCCCGGAACGACCGGGCCGGCCCCCGGGTCGCCGCGCCCCCGAAGCAGCCGGCCGCCCGAAGCAGCCGGCCCCCGGGGCACGCAGGCCCCGGAGCCCGCACGGCCTCGGACCGGGCCCGCGCGTCCGGGCCACCCTCGCGCCGGGGCGCCCCGGGGTCGCGCGGGCGGGGTCAGACCGCCGCCCGCAGTTCCTCCCGCGCCTCCATCAGCGCGAAGCCCAGCAGATTCAGCCCCCGCCACCGCAGCGGGTCCGCCGCGCGCTCGTCGTCCGCGGCCAGGCCGATGCCCCAGATCCGGTCCACCGGGCTCGCCTCCACCAGCACCCGGTCCCCGGTGCCCAGCAGGAACGCCCGCAGCTCCGGGTCCTGCCCGAACTTGTGGACGCTGCCCTCGCGCACGATCGCGAACCGCTCCCGCTTCCAGACCCCCTCCTCGAAGCCGCGCACCAGCCGCCCCGCCTTCTTCGCCTCCGCCGGGTGCCCCGCCGCGAGCGCCCGGCGCTCCGCCTCCGCGTCCCCGAAGAGGCGCGCCTTGGCGGCCATCATCCAGTGCTCCGCGGTCGCGTAGCGCACCCCGCCGGCCTCGAAGGGCGACGGCCACCACTGGCTGAGGCAGCTCGCGCCGATCCGGCCGTCGCGGCGTGGCGCGTGGCCCCAGAAGTGCAGGTACTTGATTCGCTGTCCCGCGGCAGCCTGCTCGATCAACCCGTCTCTACCGGTGTTCCCCATGCACGGGAGTCTCGCAGCAGCCACGGACACTGCGTACGGGTATTCCGCCGCGGGATCGACAGATGGTCGACCGATTCCGTTGCGTAATCAAAGGCAACAACGGAATCCCTTGTTGCGTGGGTCACCCTCTGTCAGGATCGGCACTCACATCGAGCTGGAACAACGGAGAGCGTCATGGGCAACCCCGACCCGGTCCAGGAACGGTTCGCGGCCGGTGCGCAGTACATCGGCGGACGGCTGCGCCCCGGCACCTCGGGACGGACACAGGACATCGTCGACCCGGCCACCGGCAAGACCCTCCACACCTACGAACTCGCCGGCCCCGCCGACGTCGACGCGGCCGTCTCCGCCGCCCGCGAGGCCCTGCCCGGCTGGGCGGGCGCCACCCCGGGCGAGCGCTCGGACGCCCTGCACCGCTTCGCCGGGGTCCTCGCCGAGCGGTCCGAGGAGTTCGCGCGCACCGAGAGCGTCCAGTGCGGGAAGCCGATCAGGCTCACCACCGAGTTCGACGTCCCCGGCACCGTGGACAACACCGCCTTCTTCGCCGGGGCCGCCCGGCACCTCCAGGGCCAGTCAGCAGGGGAGTACAGCGCGGACCACACCTCCTACGTACGCCGGGAGCCGATCGGCGCCGTCGGCTCGATCGCGCCCTGGAACTATCCGCTCCAGATGGCCGCCTGGAAGATCCTCCCGGCCGTCGCCGCCGGTAATACCATCGTTTTGAAGCCTGCCGAGATCACCCCTCTGACCTCGCTCCTCTTCGCGGAGGCCGCCTCCGCGGCGGGAATCCCGGACGGCGTCGTCAACATCGTCAGCGGCGCCGGGCGGGACGCGGGTGAACACCTCGTCGGACACCCGGACATCGCCATGACGTCGTTCACCGGATCCACCGCCGTCGGCCGGCGCGTCGCCGAGCTCGCGACCGCCACCGTCAAGCGCCTCCACCTCGAACTGGGCGGCAAAGCCCCCTTCGTGGTGTTCGACGACGCCGACGTGGTGGCCGCCGCGCACGGGGCCGTCGCCGGATCACTGATCAACTCCGGGCAGGACTGCACCGCCGCCACCCGTGCCTACGTCCAGCGCCCGCTGTTCGACGCCTTCGTCGCGGCGGTCGCCGAGCTGATGGCCGGGGTCCGCCTCGGCGACCCGCTCGACCCCGCCACCGACCTCGGCCCCCTGGTCTCCCACGCCCAGCGCGACCGCGTCGCCGGCTTCGTCGACCGCGCCCGCGGCTACGCGACCGTCGTCACCGGCGGCGAGGCCCCCGGCGGCGACCTCGCGGCCGGCGCCTACTACCGGCCCACCCTGATCACCGGCGCCGCCCAGGACAGCGAGGTCGTGCAGTCCGAGATCTTCGGCCCGGTCCTCGTGGTCCTCCCCTTCGACACCGACGACGAGGGCATCGCCCTCGCCAACGACACCCCCTACGGCCTCGCCGCCTCCGCCTGGAGCCGCGACGTCTACCGCACCGGCCGCGCCACCCGCGAGATCCAGGCCGGCTGCGTCTGGATCAACGACCACATCCCGATCATCAGCGAGATGCCGCACGGCGGCTACAAGGCATCGGGCTACGGCAAGGACATGTCGGCGTACTCCTTCGAGGAGTACACGCAGGTCAAGCATGTGATGTACGACAACACCGCGGTCGCCCGGAAGGACTGGCACCGCACGATCTTCGGGGACCGACCGTAACGACCCACGGCCGCCCGCCGCGCGGGGACCAGCCCGCACGGCGGCGGCCGCAGCACCCGAAAGGGCAGAGCGCCATGGAGCAGTACGAGCCCGAACGCCTCTCGGCGGCCCAGCTCGCCGCGATGCGACGCAGCATGACCAGCGGCCGGGGCGCCCTCTCCCGCCGTTCCCTGCTGCGCGCCTCGGGCATCGGCGCGCTCACGGCCGGCGGCGCCGGCGTGCTGAGCGCGTGCGGTATCCCGCCCGCCAAGCGCGAGGCGGGCGCCGCCGAGTCGGACGACCGCTCGGACCAGGAGAAGCGGCTCAGCTTCTCCAACTGGACCGAGTACATGGACATCAGCGAGGACGGGAGGACCCGCCCCACCCTCGCCGCGTTCACCAAGCGCACCGGCATCGCGGTCAAGTACACCGAGGACATCAACGACAACGTCGAGTTCTTCGGCAAGATCCAGCCCCAGCTCGCCGCGGGCCAGGACACCGGCCGCGACCTGATCAACGTCACCGACTGGCTCGCCGCCCGGATGATCCGCCTCGGCTGGGTGCAGAAACTCGACCCCGCGCTGCTCCCGCACGCCTACGCCAACCTCTCCCCGCAGTTCCGCAGCCCCGACTGGGACCCGGGCCGGGCCTACAGCTACCCGTGGACCGGCATCCCGGCCGTGATCGCCTACAACATCAGGGCGACGGGCGGCCGCAAGGTCACCTCCATGACCCAGCTCCTGGACGACCCCCGCCTCAAGGGCCGGGTCAGCCTGCTCACCGAGATGCGCGACACCGTCGGGCTCACCCTCCTCGACATGGGCAAGGACCCGGAGAAGGTCACCGACGCCGACTACGACGCGGCCCTCGGCCGCCTCCAGAAGGCCGTCGACAAGAAGCAGATCCGCCGCTTCACCGGCAACGACTACACCTCGGACCTCGACAAGGGCGACATCGCCGCCTGCGTCGCCTGGGCCGGCGACCTGATCCAGCTCCAGGTGGACAACCCGGACATCCGCTACGCCATCCCCACGGCCGGCTACATGACCGCCACCGACAACCTGCTGGTGCCCGCCCAGGCCCGGCACAAGAAGAACGCCACCCGGCTCATCGACTACTACTACGAACTCCCGGTCGCGGCCCAGCTCGCCGCCTACATCAACTACGTCACCCCGGTCGCCGGCGTCGGCCCCGAGCTGGCGAAGATCGACCCCGAGCTCGCGAAGAACCCGCTGATCCTCCCGGACGAGGCCATGGCCGCGAAGTCCCACTCCTTCCGCTCGCTCAGCGCCGACGAGGAGACCGCGTACGAGGAGAAGTTCGCCGGGCTCATCGGAGCCTGACCTCCGCCCCACCCGGAGCTGCCCCTCCGCTGCCGGCACCCGCCCCGGGCCACCCGGGGCCGGGCCCCGCCACCGGACCGACCGACACACCAGGACGCGACGCATGACTGACACCACCGCGGGCGGGGACGTCCGCCTCGCCGGGCTCGGCAAGACCTACGGCTCCTTCACGGCCGTGCACCCCCTGGACCTGACCATCCCGCAGGGCTCCTTCTTCGCCCTGCTCGGCGCGTCCGGCTGCGGCAAGACCACCACCCTGCGCATGATCGCCGGCCTGGAGGAGCCCAGCACCGGCACCGTCTCGCTGGGCGGGCGGGACGTCACCGACCTGCCGCCGCACAAGCGCCCGGTGAACACGGTCTTCCAGAGCTACGCCCTCTTCCCGCACCTGAGCATCCACGAGAACGTCGCCTTCGGCCTGCGCCGTCGGGGCGTGAAGTCGGTGAAGAAGCAGGTCGCCGAGATGCTCGACCTGGTCCAGCTCGGCGACTTCGCCCAGCGTAAACCGCACCAGCTCTCCGGCGGCCAGCAGCAGCGCGTCGCCGTGGCCCGCGCCCTGATCAACCACCCCCAGGTCCTGCTCCTCGACGAGCCGCTCGGCGCCCTCGACCTCAAGCTGCGCCGCCAGATGCAGTTGGAGCTCAAGCGCATCCAGACCGAGGTCGGCATCACCTTCGTCCATGTCACCCACGACCAGGAGGAGGCCATGACCATGGCCGACACGGTCGCGGTCATGAACGGCGGCCGGGTCGAGCAACTCGGCGCGCCCCAGGAGCTGTACGAGAACCCGCGCACCACCTTCGTCGCCAACTTCCTCGGCACCTCCAACCTCATCGAGGCCGAGGTCGTCGGCACCGCGGGCGAGGAGATCACGGTGAGCGCCGGCGGCGGGACGCTGCGCCTGCCGAAGAGCCGGTGCCCGGACGGCGCCCGCACCGGCGGGCGGCTCCTCGTCGGCATCCGCCCGGAGAAGATCTCCCTGGTACCGGCGGACGCGGCCGAGTCCGTGGCCGCCGGCCGCAACACCGTCACCGGCCGGATCTCCGACTCCTCGTTCATCGGCGTCTCCACCCAGTACGTCGTGGAGAGCCCCGCGGGCAAGGGCCTTGAGGTGTACGCGCAGAACGTGGAGCGGCAGGCCGGGCTGGTCCCGGGCGCCGAGGTCGTCCTGCACTGGAACCCGGAGCACACCTTCGGGCTCGACGCCGACCAGGACATCTCGGCGGGCGTGGAGTCGGTGGAGGAGACGCCGTGACCGTCACCGAGGCGCCGCCCGCGTCCCCGTCTCCGGCCCCCGGCGGGCCCGTCGTGCACAAGCGGTCGATGCGCCGCCGGCTGGTCCCGTACTGGCTGCTGCTGCCGGGCATCCTGTGGCTGCTGGTCTTCTTCGCCCTGCCGCTGGTCTACCAGGCGTCCACCTCCGTGCAGACCGGCTCCCTGGAGCAGGGCTTCGAGGTCACCTGGCACTTCGCGACCTACTGGGACGCCCTGACCGACTACTGGCCCCAGTTCCTGCGCTCGCTGCTGTACGCCGGCACCGCGACCCTGCTCTGCCTGCTGCTGGGCTACCCGCTGGCGTATCTGATCGCCTTCAAGGCCGGGCGCTGGCGCAATCTGCTGCTGGTGCTGGTGATCGCCCCCTTCTTCACCAGCTTCCTGATCCGCACCCTGGCGTGGAAGACGATCCTCGCCGACGGCGGCCCGGTCGTGGACTTCCTCAACACCATCCACTTTCTGGACGTCACCGCCTGGCTCGGCCTGACCGAGGGCGAACGGGTGCTCGCCACCCCGCTCGCGGTCGTCACCGGTCTGACGTACAACTTCCTGCCGTTCATGATCCTGCCGCTCTACACCTCGCTGGAGCGGATCGACCCGCGGCTGCACGAGGCGGCCGGCGACCTGTACGCGAGCCCCTCGACGGTCTTCCGGAAGGTGACCTTCCCGCTGTCGATGCCCGGTGTGGTCTCCGGCACCCTGCTGACCTTCATCCCGGCCAGCGGCGACTACGTCAACGCCGAACTCCTCGGCTCCACCGACACCCGCATGATCGGCAACGTGATCCAGTCGCAGTTCCTGCGGGTGCTCGACTATCCGACGGCCGCGGCGCTGTCGTTCATCCTCATGGCGGTCGTGCTGGTCACGGTCACCGTCTACATCCGCCGGGCGGGAACGGAGGACCTGGTCTGATGCGGTGGCTCAAGCGGAACCTCGTGGTCCTGGCGGGCGTGCTCACGCTGGCCTATCTGATCGTGCCGAACATCATCGTGATGGTGTTCTCCTTCAACAAGCCGGCCGGCCGGTTCAACTACTCCTGGCAGGAGTTCTCCACCGACGCCTGGACCGACCCCTGCGGTGTCGCCGACATGTGCGGCTCCCTGGTGCTGTCCCTCCAGATCGCCTTCTGGGCCACCGTCGGCGCGACCCTGCTCGGCGCGATGATCGCCTTCGCCCTGGTGCGCTACCGCTTCCGGGCGCGGGGCACCATCAATTCGCTGATCTTCCTGCCGATGGCCATGCCCGAGGTCGTCATGGCCGCCTCGCTGCTCACCCTCTTCCTCAACCTCGGTGTGCAGCTCGGCTTCTGGACCATCCTCATCGCGCACACCATGTTCTGCCTCAGCTTCGTGGTGGTCGCGGTCAAGGCCCGTGTGATGTCGATGGACCCCCGGCTGGAGGAGGCCGCCCGCGATCTGTACGCGGGGCCGTTCCAGACCTTCTGGCGCGTCACCCTGCCGATCGCCGCGCCCGGTATCGCGGCCGGTGCGATGCTCGCCTTCGCGCTGTCCTTCGACGACTTCATCATCACCAACTTCAACTCCGGCTCCACCGTCACCTTCCCCATGTTCGTGTGGGGCTCGGCGCAGCGCGGTACCCCCGTGCAGATCAATGTGATCGGCACCGCGATGTTCGTGATCGCGGTCCTGGTCGTGGTCGCCGCGCAGGTGATCGGCAACCGCCGGAAGAAGACCGCGCTGTAACCGCCCTGAAGCAGCAGGCCGGTGCACCAGGAGGCCGCCCCCGGGCGGCCGACGAAGGAGTGGAAACCATGGCCCCAGCAGCCATGACCTTTGCCTCATCGCTCGCGGACGCCCAGCCCGTCCCCTTCTGGCTGGAGGACCCCGGCAAGCCGGGCGCGCTGCCCGCCCTGACCGGCACCGAGCGCTGCGACCTGCTGGTCGTCGGCGGCGGCTACAGCGGACTGTGGACCGCCCTGCTCGCCAAGGAGCGCGACCCCGGGCGGGACGTCGTCCTGATCGAGGGCCGGGAGGCGGGCTGGGCCGCCTCCGGCCGCAACGGCGGCTTCTGCGCCGCCTCCCTCACCCACGGCCTCGGCAACGGCCTCGCCCGCTGGCCGGGGGAGCTGCCCCTGCTGGAGGAGCTGGGGCTGCGCAACCTGGACGCCATCGGGGAGACCGTCGCCCGCTACGGCATCGACTGCGACTTCGAGCGCACCGGCGAGATCGACGTCGCCACCGAACCCCACCAGCTGCGCGAACTGGAGGAGATGCACCAGGAGGCCGCCCGGCTGGGCTTCACCGGGCTGGAGCTGCTGGACCGGGACGCGGTGCGAGCCGAGGTCGACTCACCGACCTTCCTCGGCGGCCTCTGGGACCGCGAGGGCGTCGCGATGCTGCACCCCGCGAAACTCGCCTGGGGCCTGAAGCGGGTCTGCGAGGAGAAGGGCGTACGGATCTTCGAGAACACGCCCGGCCTCGAACTCGCCCGCGCCGGGGCGGGGATGGCCGTGCGCACCCCGTACGGCCGGGTGTACGCCCGGCAGGTGGCCCTGGGCACCAACGTCTTCCCGTCCCTGGTGCGCCGGGTGCGCCCGTACACCGTCCCGGTCTACGACTACGCGCTGATGACCGAGCCGCTGAGCCCGGAGCAGCTGAAGTCCGTGGGCTGGCAGCGGCGGCAGGGGCTCGGCGACAGCGCCAACCAGTTCCACTACTTCCGCATCACCGCCGACCACCGCATCCTGTGGGGCGGCTACGACGCGATCTACCCGTACGGCGGCCGGCTGAGCGAGGCGATGGACCACCGGCCGGAGACGTACCTCAAGCTGGCCGGGCACTTCTTCCGCTGCTTCCCGCAGCTCGAAGGGCTGCGCTTCTCGCACGCCTGGGGCGGGGCGATCGACACCTGCTCCCGCTTCTCCGCCTTCTTCGGCACCGCCCACGGCGGCCGGGTCGCCTATGCCGCCGGGTACACCGGCCTGGGTGTCGGCGCGACCCGGTTCGGCGCGGACGTGATGCTCGACCTCCTCGGCGGCGAGGACACCGAGCGGACCCGGCTGGAGATGGTGCGCAGCAAGCCGCTGCCGTTCCCGCCGGAGCCGGTGGCCTGGGCGGGCATCGGGATCACCAAGTGGTCCCTGGCCCGCGCGGACGCCCACGGCGGCCGGCGCAATCTGTGGCTGCGGGCGATGGACCGGCTGGGGCTCGGCTTCGACAGCTAGCCGCCAAAGACCCGCGGGCCGTCGCGGTGACCCGGTTCACTCCGACGAGATCGCCGAAGTCGCGTAATGAACACCGTTCCGGGCTCTCTCTGTGGGGGACAGCACCGTCCCCACACGGAATGGAGACCACGATGAGCGGCTCGGGGGCCAGGAACGCGGTGGAATGGCTGGCGTCGGCGGCACCGGATCCCGGCGCCTGCCGGTGGGCATGGGAGCGCAACCCGCACGGGATCGCGCTGCTGCCCGCGGGCAGGCGCTGGGACGTCCTGATCCTCCCCGGTGAGCTGGGGTATCCCACGCTGGACGTGCTCAACCGCCTGGTCGGCAGGCCCGGTCCGGTGCTGGCCGACTTCGGCGAGGAGCGGATGGGCTTCTTCGTGCCGCCCGGCACCGCGGGCCGCTGGATCGGCACCGGTATCCGCACGGCGGGCAGCGGCACCTGGATCGTGGTCCCCTACCCGGGGCGTACGGCGGGCAAGGTGCGCTGGCTCGTCGTCCCGGACGGCTCGGGCACCCTCAACGACCCCCAGTTGCTGGAGCTGGCGATGCACGAGGCGGCGGCGGGGATCGCCCGGGCGCGGCCGGGGGAGTGAGCGGCCGGCGCGTGCCACAGGTCTTGACAACATGATTGGTCTGGACCATGTTGTGCGCGCCGCACCTCTCCACCACCCCCCTGTCCGGAGGCAGTTGTGCACCGCACCAGACCCGCCGCCGTTCTCGCCGCCACCGCCCTGGCCGCTTCCCTGCTCGTCGCCCTCGCCCCGGCCGCCACCGCCGCGGACACCGAACTCGCCCGCAACGGCGGCTTCGAGGCCGGGCTGACCGGCTGGAGCTGCACCGCCGGCAGCGGCCAGGCCGTCACCTCGCCCGTCCGCACCGGCACCTCGGCCCTGCGGGCCACCCCGGCCGGCTCCGACAACGCCCGCTGCTCCCAGACCGTCACCGTTCAGCCCGACTCCACCTACACCCTCAGCGGCTGGGTCCAGGGCTCCTACGTCTACCTGGGCGCCTCCGGCACCGGCACCACCGACGTGTCCACCTGGACCGCCTCCGCACCCACCTGGCAGAAGCTCACCACCACCTTCCGCACCGGCCCCGCCACCCGGTCCGTCACCATCTACACCCACGGCTGGTACGGCACCCCCGCCTACCTCGCCGACGACCTCTCCGTCCTCGGCCCCGGCGGCGACCCGGTCACCGTCCCCGCGGCCCCGGGGAACCTGCGCGCGGGCGCCCCCGGCGCCACCTTCGTGCCGCTGAGCTGGAACGCCTCGGCGGGCGCGAGCGGCTACCACGTCTACCGGGGCGCCCAGCGGGTCGCCACGGTCACCGGCACCTCGGCCACCGTCACCGGGCTGACCCCCGCGACCGCGTACAGCTTCCAGGTCTCCGCGTACAACGACGCGGGGGAGTCGGCGAAGTCCGCCGCCGTCTCCGCCACCACCACGGAGAGCGGCGGGGGCGGCGGGGCCGAACTCCCTGCCCACGCCCTGGTCGGCTATCTGCACGCGAGCTTCGCCAACGGCTCCGGCTACACGCGGATGGCGGACGTGCCGGACTCCTGGGACGTCGTCAACCTCGCCTTCGGGGAGCCGACCACCGCCACCTCCGGCGACATCCGCTTCTCCCTCTGCCCGAAGAGCGAGTGCCCGAACGTGGAGTCGGAGGCCGAGTTCAAGGCGGCGATCAAGGCCAAGCAGGCCGCCGGCAAGAAGGTCCTCATCTCCATCGGCGGCGCCAACGGCCAGGTGCAGCTCGCCTCCACGGCCGCCCGGGACGCCTTCGTCACCTCCGTCTCGAAGATCATCGACGAGTACGGGCTCGACGGCCTGGACATCGACTTCGAGGGCCACTCGCTCTCCCTCGACACCGGCGACACCGACTTCCGCAACCCCACCTCACCCGTGATCGTCAACCTGATCTCGGCGGTGAAGACCATCAAGGCGAAGTACGGCGAGGACTTCGTGCTGACCATGGCCCCGGAGACCTTCTTCGTCCAGCTCGGCTACCAGTTCTACGGCTCCGGGCCCTGGGGCGGCCAGGACCCGCGCGCCGGCGCCTATCTGCCGGTCATCCACGCCCTGCGCGACGACCTGACCCTGCTGCACGTCCAGGACTACAACTCCGGCCCGATCATGGGCCTCGACAACCAGTACCACTCCATGGGCGGCGCGGACTTCCACATCGCCATGACCGACATGCTGCTCGCCGGCTTCCCCGTCGCGGGCGACCAGAACCGCTTCTTCCCCGCGCTGCGCCCCGAGCAGGTCGCCATCGGCCTGCCCGCCTCCACCCAGGCGGGCAACGGGTACACCACCCCGGCCGAGGTGAACAAGGCGCTCGACTGCCTCACCCGCGGCACCGACTGCGGCTCCTACCGCACCCACGGCACCTGGCCCGCCCTGCGCGGACTGATGACCTGGTCGATCAACTGGGACCGCTTCAACGGCTGGGAGTTCTCCCGGAACTTCGACGCCTACGCCTGGCGCTGACCCCGGCGCGGCACACCCGGGAGCCCGCGGACCACGGCCGGGAGCAGCAGCACCGCGCCGAACAGGCACCAGCTCCCGAGCACGTCCAGCGGCCAGTGGTAGCCGCGCAGCACCAGCCCGACGCCCGTCGCCACCGTGAGCACCACGGCGACGGGCATCGCCCATCGGCGGCGCAGATACGGGGTGACCAGCAGGGCCGCACACAGATAGGCGACCATCGCGGTCGCCGTGTGCCCGGAGGGGTACCAGCCCGTGCCCGGCTCCAGCGGTCCCGGCCGCGCGATCAGCGCCTTCAGGGGCGCGACGAGCGCGGGCACGGCCGGCAGCGCGAGGACGGCGGCCGCGGCGGGCCGCCACGGCGTCCGGCCCGTGTCCCGCCGGCCCCGCCACAGCGACCAGGCCAGCGCGACGGCGAGCACAAGGGGCGCGACCGTCATATTGCCGAGGTCGGCCAGGGGTTCGGTGACCGCGTCGGGCACGTCCCGGAAGACCGCCCGCCCCAGTCGCTCGTCCGCCGCCCGCAGCGGCCCGTCCGCCGCCACCTGCCAGGTGACCAGGGCGAAGAGGGCACAGCAGAGCGCGAACACCGCGTACAGAGCGGCCGGCCGGGAACGCCGAGAGGCCGGCCGTATCGGAACAGGGGGGGTTGTTCCGTCACGGCCGGCCTGATCGGCTCGCCGCGCGCCCCGGGGGGTGTGGGGCGGGCGGCCGTCCGATCGGTGAGGAGACCCGGAGCCCAGGGCTCCGGCGGTGTGCGCGGTGGCACGACCGGGTCGGGGCTGGGGAGGCTCCGGCCCGGAGTCGCCCGGGGTCGCCCCCGGTGCGGGTGTTTCTCTCATCTGCGACGACCGTACGGCAGAGGGCGGGGGACCGACAGACGGATTCCCATCCCGCCATCGGCCCCCCACAGCTTCTTCACAGGCGGGGGTTCCCCCTCCTGGTCGGCCCGGACGGGCCCGGGGTCAGATGCCCGCGAACGCCTGCTCCAGGATGTCCAGGCCCTCGTTCAGCAGGTCCTCGCCGATCACCAGCGGGGGCAGGAAGCGCAGCACATTGCCGTAGGTGCCGCAGGTGAGGACGAGCAGCCCCTCCGCGTGGCACGCCTTCGCCAGCGCGCCCGCCGCCTCCGGGTTGGGCTCCTTGCTCGCCGGGTCCTTCACCAGCTCGATGGCGATCATCGCGCCCCGGCCCCGGATGTCACCGATGGTGTCGTACTTCTCCTGCATCGCGGCGAGGCGGCCCTTCATGACCTCCTCGATCCGCTTCGCCTTCCCGTTGAGGTCCAGCTCCTTCATCGTCTCGATGGAGCCGAGCGCACCGGCGCAGGCGACCGGGTTGCCGCCGTAGGTGCCGCCGAGGCCGCCCGCGTGCGGGGCGTCCATGATCTCGGCGCGGCCGGTCACGGCGGCGAGCGGCAGACCGCCCGCGATGCCCTTGGCGGTGGTGATCAGGTCCGGGACCACACCCTCGTCCTCGCAGGCGAACCACTGGCCGGTGCGGCAGAAGCCGGACTGGATCTCGTCCGCGACGAAGACGATGCCGTTGTCCTTGGCGAACTTCGCGATCGCGGGCAGGAAGCCCTTCGCGGGCTCGATGAAGCCGCCCTCGCCGAGCACCGGCTCGATGATGATCGCGGCGACGTTGTCCGCGCCGACCTGCTTGGAGATCTGGTCGATCGCCTGGGCGGCGGCCTCCGGGCCGCAGTTCTCCGGGCCGGTCGGCCAGCGGTAGCCGTACGCCACCGGCACCCGGTACACCTCGGGCGCGAACGGGCCGAAGCCGTTCTTGTACGGCATGTTCTTCGCCGTCAGCGCCATCGTCAGGTTGGTGCGGCCGTGGTAGCCGTGGTCGAAGACGACGACGGCCTGGCGGCCCGTGTACGAGCGGGCGATCTTGACCGCGTTCTCGACGGCCTCGGCGCCCGAGTTGAACAGCGCGGACTTCTTCTCGTGGTCGCCCGGGGTCAGCTCGGCCAGCGCCTCGCAGACCTCCACATAGCCCTCGTAGGGGGTGACCATGAAACAGGTGTGGGTGAAGTCGGCGAGCTGCGCGGAGGCGCGGCGGACCACGGCCTCGGCGGACGCGCCGACCGAGGTCACGGCGATGCCGGAACCGAAGTCGATCAGACGGTTGCCGTCCACGTCCTCGATGATCCCGCCGCCCGCGCGGGCCGTGAACACGGGAAGCACGGACCCCACACCGCCGGCGACCGTGGCCGTGCGGCGGGCCTGAAGCTCCTGCGACTTCGGGCCGGGGATGGCGGTGACGACGCGGCGCTCCTGCGGGATAGCGGTCATGCGGGGCTCCTGGGGGTGTACGGGAGGTACGGGGGTACGGAGTGGTGTATCCGGATGTGTCCGGACGCCCGGACGTGTCCGGACGCTGGATGTGCGGGATGTCCTTCTTCGCAGGCTAGGTCCGGGGACGGGGTGCGGGCATGCGCCGATCGGGAGTGTTGGGGGGTGTGTCGTTGTCCGTGACGGCCATAGGGGGCGCGGGGCGGCGCGCACGGGAGTCCGGCACCGGGGCCGGAACGCGCGGGCCCGGCGGCCCGACACCCGCCCGAGTCGCTGAACTCCCCAGCGCCTGGCACTAGATTGACCGTGCACACGGCGGGCCTGGCTGGTCAGGGGGCAGCGGTTTCATGGAATCCGAAGGCACATTCGACGCACGCGGCACACGCGCCAATCCCGTGCCCCGTCCCGCCGGACCGCCACCCGAGGCACCCCTCGTCCCCCCGGGCGCACCCCGGCGCCCCGCCCACGCCCCGGTCACCCGGCCCGCCCTCGTCGAATGGCTGCGCACCGCGCGGCCCGCCGCCGCGCCGGGTATCTGGCGCTTCGGCCACGTCGAGCGCCCCGACCAAGCCCCCGACCTCGTCCCCGCCCGCCAGCTCCTCAGCGGCGCGTTCATCGCGTACCTCTGCGGCTGGCTGCTCTGGTCGCTGCTCTGGAACGGCTACCTCGAAGGCTGGTGGATCTTCGTCGACGACTGGTGGCTGCTGCCGATGCTGTGGCTCGTCCCCGAGGACTGGCGCTCGGGCACGAGCTCCTACACCGAGCTGTACGTCGTCGTCGCCTACCTCTACTACGCCCTGATCCTCTCCCTCCTCGCCCGCGGTTTCGGCCGGGTCGGCAACTGGGGCGAGGTGTGGCAGCGCTTCGGTGTGCCGGTCTGGCCGCTGTTCGTGCTGCTGCCCGGGGTGTGGCGGGAGATGCCCCGCACCAGCTGGCTGCTGTGGGTGTCCAACGTCTACTGGGTGCTGCTCGCCGTCGCCCTGGTCGCCGCCGTCGGCCGGGCCGGCCGCTGGCCCGCCGTGCGGCGCCGGCTGGACGCCCGGCGGGGCGGCCCCGCGGCTCCGCCCCCGCCCGGGGCCGACCCCGCCGAATGGCCCGAGATCCAGCGCGCCGGACTGCCCGAGGCCGCCGCCCGGCTCGCCGAGGCCACCCGCTCCGGCGCCCTCGGCGACGTCGACGTGGCCCGCATCCGGCGCGCCTGGCAGAGCGTGCACGCCCGCCCCGAACGCCTCGCCGCCTTCGCCGAGACCGTGCGCCGCGACGGCCCCGCCGCCTGCGGCCACCCGTCCGGACTGCGCGACCTGCCCGTGCGCACCGCCCGCCACGACCTCGCCACCGCCCAGGTGCGCATCGGCACCGTCGTCGACGACGACCGCAACCCGTACGCTCGGCGCACCACCGGGCTCGCCCTGGAGCCCGCCCTGCTCGGCACCTCCCTCGTCGCCGTCGGCCCCTCCGGCTCCGGCAAGAGCGTGCGCCTGGTGCGCCCGGTCGTCGAGTCGCTGTGCCTGCTGGCCCTCGCCAACCGGGCCGCCGTCGTCGCCGTCACCGCCCAGGGCTCCGGGATCGCCCCCGACGACGCCTTCGACCTGGTCGTCTCCGTCGGCCGCCCCGACTCCACCCACGACCTGGACCTCTACGGCGGCGCCGACGACCCCGACGAGGCCGCCCGCACCCTCGCCGAGGCCCTGGTCGGCGACCTCGCCGCCGCGCTGCCCGGCGGCGACAGCCGGCGGGCCGCCACCGCCCTCGCCCAGCTCATCGGCCCCTACCGCGCCGTCCACGGGCACTTCCCCGGCATCCCCGAACTCCGCGAGCTCCTCGGCGGAGCGCCCGAGGCGACCGGCGCCCTGCGCGCCGCCCTCCGGGCCGCGGGGGAGGCGTCCCAGCTCCGTGAACTCGACGCCCGCGAACGCCAGTCCGCCCGCGCCGACGACATCGGCGTCCTCCTCGCGGAACGCGTCGCCTTCCTGGACCGGCCCGCGTTCGCCGGGTCCTTCCGCACCGACGGCGGCGGACGCCCCTTCTCCCTGCGGGCGATCGAGCACCCCCTGCGGGTCCGCGTCGACCTCCCCGAACGCGGCCACGCCGAGGCGTCCCGGATCATCGCCCGCCTGGTCCTCGCCCAGTTCACCGACGCGGCCCTCACTCGCGACGACCGGTCCCTCTTCGCCTGCCTCGTCCTGGACGACGCCTCCTACACGGTGACCGCCGACGCGGTCCGCGCCGTCCAGCGGCTGCGCAGCGCCAACGCCGGGGTCGTCTTCGCCCTGCGCAGCCTGGAGGACGTCCCCGAGACCCTGCGCGGGCCGCTGCTGGGGGCCGTCGGCTGCCGGATGGCCTTCGCCGGGCTCGCCCCCTGGGACGGCAACCGCTTCGCGGAGACCTGGGGCACCGAGTGGGTCCAGACCCGGGACGTCACCAACCGGCAGATCATCTCCGACGAGCCCCTGACCAAGGCCCTGCACATGATGCGCCGCCTGGTCACGGGCAAGGCGGCCACCGCCGAGGCGGTCACCGTGCGCGAGGTGGAACGCGCCCGCTGGTCCGCCTCCGACCTCGCCCACGCCGTGCCGGCCGGGCACGCCGTGCTCTCCCTCACCAGCGTCGGCGGCGACCACGCGCCGCCGCTCCTGGTGGACCTGCGCACCTGACGGGGCGGGGGCGCGGGGCGTGCCTGACGGGAGCGCGTGCGGCCACTCCCCGTGGTACCCCCTGCTTTGGTACTCCCTGGCAGAATCGGGGGTGGCCGTTCATACGAGACGGCGTAAACCCGTGGCGGCGCGCGCCGCCACGGCCCCGCCCGCGAAGCCCCCGACGAAGCCCCCGAGGACCCATGCCGCCCACACTCGCCTCGCTCGTGCAGCACTCGGCGCTCAAGCTCACCGTGCGTGCCGGGGCGGACCGGCTGGAGACGCCGGTGCGCTGGGCCCATGTCAGTGAGCTGGCCGACCCCGTCCCGTACATGGAGGGCGGCGAACTGCTGCTCGTCACCGCCATGACCCTGGACGCCGAGGACCCGGACGCGATGCGCCGCTATGTGCGCCGCCTGGTCGGCGCGGGCGTCGTGGGGCTCGGCTTCGCCGTCGGCGTCTACTACGAGGACGTGCCGGACGCCCTGGTCCGGGCCGCCGAGGAGGAGGGGCTGCCGCTGCTCGCCGTACCCCGGCGCACCCCCTTCCTCGCCATCGCCAAGGCGGTCTCGGCCGCCATCGCCGCCGAGCAGTACCGGTCCGTGACCGCGGGCTTCGAGGCGCAGCGCGAACTGACCCGCGCGGCCCTCGCCGAGGGCCCCGCCGCGGTCGTCGCCCGGCTCGCCGCCCATGTCGACGGCTGGGCGGCCCTGTACGACGCCTCCGGCGCGGTCGTCGCCTCCGCCCCCGAGTGGGCCGCCCGCCGGGCCGCCCGCCACACCGCCGACGTGGTGCGCCTGCGGGAGCGGGCCGCCCCGGCCAGCGCCGTGGTGGGGGACGCCGACGGCGACGACCGCGTGGAGCTCCAGTCCCTGGGCACCGGGCGCCGGGTGCGCGGCGCGCTCGCGGTCGGGACCGGGGCGCCGCTCGGCACCGGCGAGCGGTACGCCGTCCACTCGGCAGTCGCCCTCCTCACCCTCGCCACCGCCCGCTCGCGCACCCTCCAGGCGGCGGAGCAGCGCCTCGGCGCGGCCGTGGTCCGGATGCTGCTCGCGGGGCAGCCCGACCACGCCCGGGCCGTCGCGGGCGACCTGTACGGCGACCTGCTCGACGTGCCCTTCCGGCTGCTGGTCGCGGAGCCCGCGGGCGAGCGGGTCGAGGGCGGCGAACGCGAGGGCGGGGGCGTCCGGGACGCGGCCGCCCGGCCGCTGCCCGCCCTGGCCGAGGCCCTGGAGGCCGCGGCGGCCAAGGCGGGGGAGCCCGTACTCGTCGTCCCCGGCCCGGGCGACCGGCTGACCGTCCTGGCCGCCGACGGCGGCACGGTCGCCGCGCACTGCGCGGCCGCGTACGGGGACGCGGAGGCGGAGGACGCCGGGCTCTTCCTCGGCCTCTCCGCCCCGACCGGCCCGACCGCGGCGGCGGGCGCGTACAAACAGGCCGAACAGGCCCTCTCGGTGGCCCGCCGCCGGGGCCGCGCCTTCGTCGAACACGAGGAACTGGCGACGGGCTCCATCGTCCCCCTCCTCGCCGACGACGCGGTCCGCGCCTTCGCCGACGGCCTCCTCCGCGCCCTCCGCGAACACGACGCCACCGGCCGCGGCGACCTCGTCGCCTCCCTGCGCGCCTGGCTCTCCCGCCACGGCCAGTGGGACGCGGCCGCGGCCGACCTCGGCGTGCACCGCCACACCCTGCGCTACCGCATGCGCCGCGTCGAGGAAATCCTCGGCCGCTCCCTCGACGACCCGGACGTCCGCATGGAACTCTGGCTGGCGCTGAAATACTGAGGGCTCGGTTCGACTCCCCGAGACGGGGCGAACGCCGGGCCCGGGCCGCGCGGAGCGCGTGTTTCCGTCTGGCGCGACGCGTCTTCCAGCTTCCGCACCTCCGGGGGAGGTTCCGTCCCGTCGTAGGAAACGAATATCTCCACGTCGTCCGGATCGTCGCCCACCGCGATCGCCACGTCCGGCGAGACACCCTTCACCTCGTAGGCCGCCTTGTCCGGCCCCCTCTTCTCCCCGTCCCCTCCGTGCCGGCCGCACGCGGGCTGGACGGCGGTACCGACGTGCCTGCCCGCTTCGGCAGGGAAGTCCCCCACGTCCCGGTACTCCCTGCCCTCGAAGGTGAAGAACCGGGCACAGGACGACGACCCCTGCGTACTCGTCCCGCCGTCCGATCCGCAAGCGGCGCCGCCGCATACGAGAAGCGCGACCATCAGCGTGCGCACGCAGTGCCTGGCGAAGGTCATTCCTCGTCCCGGGCGGGACGCCCCGCCCACCCGCCCCGCCAAAGCGGCGAGCCCCCGCGCCGCACCACTCCACCGCGGACAAACGACCGAACCGCCCCGCGGCCCTACCGTGTGGGCAGAGGCAGTAACCCCCATCACTTCGGAAGGGCCGGACCCCCGCTATGACTTCCACCCACGCCTTCTGGCTCGCCGGCCGCCAGGCCACCGGCGAGACCGCGTTCGACGTCACCTCCCCCTGGGACGGCAGCCTCGTCGGCCAGGTGTCCGTGCCCACCGAGGCGCAGGTCGAGGAGGCCGTCGCCGCCGCGTACGCCGTGGTGGACGAGTTCGCCGCCACGCCCGCCCATGTCCGCGCCGCCGCCCTGGACCATGTGTCGCGGCGGCTCGTCGAGCGGACCGAGGAGATCGCGCGGCTGATCTCCGCCGAGAACGGCAAGCCGGTCAAGTGGGCCCGCGGCGAGGTCGGCCGGGCCGTGTCCGTGTTCCGGTTCGCGGCCGAGGAGGCCCGCCGCTTCAACGGCGGCGAGGCGCAGCGCCTCGACACCGACCTCGGCGGCCAGGGCCGCCTCGCGCTGACCCGTCGCATCCCCAAGGGCGTCGTCCTCGGCATCGCCCCGTTCAACTTCCCGCTGAACCTCAGCGCCCACAAGGTCGCCCCGGCCATCGCCGTCGGCGCGCCGATCATCCTCAAGCCGGCCCCGGCCACCCCGATCTCCGCGCTGATCCTCGGCGAGCTGCTCGCCGAGACCGAGCTGCCCGCCGGCTCCTGGTCCGTGCTGCCCGTGCCGAACGACCGGATGCCCGCCCTCGTCCAGGACGAGCGCCTGCCGGTCATCTCCTTCACCGGCTCCGGCCCGGTCGGCTACGCGATCATGGACTCGGTGCCGCGCAAGCACTGCACCCTGGAGCTCGGCGGCAACGGCGCGGCCGTCGTCCTCGCCGACTGGTCGAGCGAGCAGGACCTGGACTGGGCGGCGAGCCGTATCGCCACCTTCTCCAACTACCAGGGCGGCCAGTCCTGCATCTCCGTGCAGCGCGTGATCGCGGACGCGAGCGTCTACGACCGCCTGCTGCCGAAGATCGTCGCCGCGGTCGAGGCCCAGGTCACCGGCGACCCGACCGACGACGCCACCGACGTCGGCCCCCTGGTCAGCGAGGACGCCGCCAAGCGCGTGGAGTCCTGGGTCGACGAGGCCGTCGCCGCGGGCGCCAAGCTGCTCGCCGGCGGCAAGCGCGACGGCGCCTCCTACGCGCCGACCGTCCTCACCGACCTGCCCGACGGCGTCACCCTCGCCGGCGAGGAGGTCTTCGGCCCGGTCCTCAGCGTCACCCGCGCCGACGGCGAGGCCGAGGCGTTCGCCGCGGTCAACGACTCCAAGTACGGCCTCCAGGCGGGCGTGTTCACCCACGACCTGCAGACCGCCTTCCGCGCCCACCGCGCCCTGGAGGTCGGCGGCGTGATCATCGGCGACGTCCCGTCCTACCGCGCCGACCAGATGCCCTACGGCGGAGCCAAGCAGTCCGGCGTCGGCCGCGAGGGCGTCGCCTACGCCATGGCGGACTACACCTACGAGCGCGTCCTGGTCCTCACCGGACTGGCCCTGTAGCCGGCGCGCCCGCGAGACCGCGGCCGGAGCCCACTGTGCGGGGGCTCCGGCCGCTTCGCGTGTCCGGAACATCCCGTTGCAGGGCTGGTGCGGGCTGTTTTTATCGGGTACGAGGGGACGAGTGGCAGTACCGGCCGGTAGTCCTTCCGTCCGGCCCCTACCCGTGGCGAGGTGAGCTGTATGTCCGCCCCACCCGACAAGCCGATCGACCCGGCTGCCGACCCCACCCGCGCCCAGCCCAAGGTCACCGAGCGCGAGGCGCGCCGGGTGGCCGAGGCGGCGCGTGAACAGGACTGGCGCAAGCCCAGCTTCGCCAAGGAGCTCTTCCTCGGCCGCTTCCGGCTCGACCTGATCCACCCGCACCCCATGCCCACCGGCGAGGCCACCCGCCGCGGCGAGGAGTTTTTGAACAGGCTCCGCCGCTTCTGCGAGGAACACGTCGACGGCGCGCGGATCGAGCGGGACGCCCGTATCCCCGACGAGGTCGTCAACGGCCTGCGCGAACTGGGCGCCCTCGGTATGAAGATCGACCCCAAGTACGGGGGCCTCGGCCTCACCCAGGTCTACTACAACAAGGCGCTCGCCCTGGTCGGTTCGGCCAGCCCCGCGATCGGCGCGCTGCTCTCCGCGCACCAGTCCATCGGCGTGCCGCAGCCCCTCAAGCAGTTCGGCACCGAGGAGCAGAAGGAGCGGTTCCTGCCCCGCCTGGCGCGCACCGACATCTCCGCCTTCCTGCTCACCGAGCCGGACGTGGGCTCCGACCCGGCCCGCCTCGCCACCACCGCCGTCCCGGACGGGGACGACTACGTCCTCGACGGCGTGAAGCTGTGGACCACCAACGGCGTCGTCGCGGACCTCCTCGTCGTCATGGCCCGGGTCCCGAAGAGCGAGGGGCACAAGGGCGGTATCACCGCCTTCGTCGTCGAGGCGGACAGCGAGGGCATCACCGTCGAGAACCGGAACGCCTTCATGGGCCTGCGCGGCCTGGAGAACGGCGTCACCCGCTTCCACCGGGTCCGGGTGCCCGCGGCCAACCGGATCGGTCCGGAGGGCGCCGGGCTGAAGATCGCGCTGACCACGCTCAACACCGGGCGCCTCTCGCTGCCCGCGATGTGCGTCGGCGCGGGCAAGTGGTGTCTGAAGATCGCCCGCGAGTGGTCGGCCGTCCGCGAGCAGTGGGGCAAGCCGGTCGCCCGCCACGAGGCCGTCGGCGCGAAGATCTCCTTCATCGCCGCCACCACCTTCGCCCTGGAGGCCGTGCTCGACCTCTCCTCCCAGATGGCGGACGAGGACCGCAACGACATCCGCATCGAGGCCGCCCTCGCCAAGCTCTACGGCTCCGAGATGGCCTGGCTGATGGCCGACGAGACGGTCCAGATCCGCGGCGGCCGGGGCTTCGAGACCGCCGACTCCCTCACCGCGCGCGGCGAGAAGGGCGTACCGGCCGAGCAGTTGCTGCGCGACCTGCGGATCAACCGCATCTTCGAGGGCTCCACCGAGATCATGCACCTGCTGATCGCCCGGGAGGCGGTCGACGCCCACCTGGCCGTCGCCGGGGACATCATCGACCCGGACAAGACCGCCAAGGACAAGGCCCGGGCGGGCGCCAACGCGGCCGCCTTCTACGCCCGCTGGCTGCCCAGGCTGGTCACCGGCGCCGGGCAGGTCCCCGTCGCGTACCGCGAGTTCCACCCGGCCGGCCACCCGGACCTCGCCGTCCACCTGCGGTACGTGGAGCGCACCTCCCGCAAGCTCGCGCGCTCCACGTTCTACGCGATGTCCCGCTGGCAGGGCCGGATGGAGACCAAGCAGGGCTTCCTCGGCCGGATCGTGGACATCGGCGCGGAGCTGTTCGCGATGAGCGCCGCCTGCGTGCGGGCGGAGCACCTGCGGGCCTCGGGCGAGCACGGCCGCGAGGCGTACCAGCTCGCCGACGTGTTCTGCCGGCAGGCCCGGCTGCGCGTCGAGGAGCTGTTCGGCCGGCTGTGGTCCAACACCGACGACATCGACACCACCGTCGTCAAGGGCGTGCTGTCGGGGACGTACACCTGGCTGGAGGACGGCATCGTCGACCCGAGCGGCGAGGGCCCCTGGATCGCCGACCAGACCCCCGGGCCGTCCACCCGGGAGAACGTCCACCGCCCGATCCGCTGACCCGCCTCCCCGCGGCGGCCCCGCCCGCCGGTGCCACGGTCCCGCCCGCGTCCCACTCAGGTGGGGCCGTGCCCGCGTCCGACTCGGGTGGGGCCGTGCCCGGAGTGACAGGTTCAGCGGCCACAATGGGGGGATGAGCGACAGCCCAGCACCCCTCGCCGATCCGCATCTCACGTTCGATCCCGCACCGGGACGCCGTGACGTCGTGGTCCTCGGCTCGACCGGGTCCATCGGCACGCAGGCGATCGACCTCGTCCTGCGCCACCCCGACCGCTTCCGCGTGACCGCGCTCTCCGCCGCCGGCGGGCGGGTCGACCTGCTCGCCGAGCAGGCGCGCGAGCTGGGCGTCGACACCGTCGCGGTCGCCCGCGAGGAGGCCGTGCCCGCCCTGCGCGAGGCGCTGGCCGCCCGCTACGGCACCGAGCCGCTGCCCGAGATCCTGGCGGGCCCGGAGGCGGCGACCGAGCTGGCCGCCTCCCCCTGCCACACGGTCCTCAACGGCATCACCGGCTCCATCGGCCTCGCGCCGACCCTCGCCGCGCTGGAGGCGGGCCGCACCCTCGCCCTGGCCAACAAGGAGTCCCTGATCGTCGGCGGGCCGCTGGTCAAGGCCCTCGCCAAGCCGGGGCAGATCATCCCCGTCGACTCCGAGCACGCGGCCCTCTTCCAGGCGCTCGCCGCCGGCACCCGCGCCGATGTGCGCAAGCTGGTGGTGACCGCCTCCGGCGGCCCCTTCCGCGGCCGCACCCGCGCCGAGCTGGAGGGGGTCACCCGCGAGGACGCCCTCGCGCACCCCACCTGGGCGATGGGCCCGGTGATCACCGTCAACAGCGCGACCCTGGTGAACAAGGGGCTGGAGGTGATCGAGGCGCATCTGCTCTACGACATCCCCTTCGACCGGATCGAGGTCGTCGTCCACCCGCAGTCCTATGTCCACTCGATGGTGGAGTTCACGGACGGCTCGACCCTCGCCCAGGCCACCCCGCCGGATATGCGCGGTCCCATCGCCATCGGCATCGGCTGGCCCGAGCGGGTGCCCGACGCGGCCCCCGCCTTCGACTGGTCCACCGCCTCCACCTGGGAGTTCTTCCCCCTCGACAACGAGGCCTTCCCCTCCGTGGGACTCGCCCGCCACGTGGGGGAGCTGGGCGGCACCGCCCCCGCCGTGTTCAATGCGGCGAACGAGGAGTGCGTGGAGGCTTTCCTCGCCGGAAGGCTGCCGTTCAACGCCATCATGGATACGGTCACCGAGGTGGTCTCCGAGCACGGCACGCCCGCGCCCGGAACCTCCCTCACGGTGGCGGACGTCCTCGAAGCGGACGCCTGGGCCCGCACCCGGGCCCGTGAGACGGCAGCGAAGTACGCCCACAGCGGCGGTGAACGGCCCGCGGAGGCTCGCGCATGACGATTCTGTTGACGGTCCTCGGCATAGTGCTGTTCGGCGTGGGGCTGCTGATCTCCATCGCCTGGCACGAGCTGGGCCATCTGTCGACGGCGAAGCTGTTCGGCATCCGGGTGCCGCAGTACATGGTCGGCTTCGGCCCGACCCTGTTCTCCCGCCAGAAGGGGGAGACCGAGTACGGCATCAAGGCCATCCCCATGGGCGGCTACATCCGGATGATCGGCATGTTCCCGCCCGGCGACGACGGCAGGATCGAGGCCCGCTCGACCTCCCCCTGGCGGGGCATGATCGAGGACGCCCGCACCGCCGCCTACGAGGAGCTCCAGCCGGGCGACGAGACGCGCCTCTTCTACACGCGCAAGCCGTGGAAGCGCGTGATCGTGATGTTCGCCGGACCGTTCATGAACCTGGTCCTCGCGGTGGCGATCTTCCTCGGCGTGATGATGAGCTTCGGCACGCCCACCCAGACCACCGAGGTCGCCGGCGTCCAGAAGTGCGTCATCGAGCAGAGCGAGAAGCGCGACACCTGCACCGCCGCGGACGACCCCTCGCCGGCCCTGGAGGCGGGCCTGAAGGAGGGCGACAAGATCGTCGCCTTCAACGGGCAGCCGGTCGCCGACTGGCCCACCCTCTCCGAGCGCATCCGCGAGACCATCGGCCCGGCCACCATCACCGTCGAGCGGGGTGGCGCCGAGCAGACCCTGAACGCCACTCTCCGCGAGAACGTGGTGGTCAAGAAGGACGCCGACGGCGAGGTGGTCGAGGGCTACGAGAAGGCCGGCTACCTGGGCTTCGCCGCCAGGACGGAGATCCTGCCGCTCTCCTTCGGTGACTCCGTCGACCGCATGGGCGACATGATCCAGAACGGCGCCGAGTCCATCGTCGCCCTGCCGACCAAGATCCCCGCCCTCTGGGACGCGGCCTTCGGCGACGGCGAACGCGCGGAGGACTCGCCCGTCGGCGTGGTCGGCGCGGCCCGGCTCAGCGGCGAGGTCCTCAACCTCGACATGCCCACGCAGAACATCATCGCGACCTTCCTGATGCTCCTCGCGGGCTTCAACCTCTCGCTCTTCCTGTTCAACATGCTCCCGCTGCTCCCGCTCGACGGCGGTCATATCGCGGGCGCCCTGTGGGAGTCAGTCCGGCGCGGCTTCGCCAAGCTGTTCCGGCGCCCCGACCCGGGGCCGTTCGACGTGGCGAAGCTGATGCCCGTGGCCTATGTGGTGGCCGGCATCTTCATCTGCTTCACCCTGCTCGTCCTGGTCGCGGACATCGTCAACCCGGTGCGCATCAGCTAGCGGAAGCGCCCCGGAAGCACCCGGCGGCGGGTCGGCGGCAGACCGGAACACGCCATCGACGGCCGGACACTCCTCGTGTCCGGCCGTCCCCTTTGGGTGGACTTCCCGTGTGCGATGTGCTCCGCCGAACGCCAGTGCCGTAATCTCGGGTGCTGGAGCCCGCCGATCTCGGGACCTCGATCCACACCTTGGGGTTGCACAGCAGATGACTGCAATTTCTCTCGGAATGCCGTCCGTTCCGACCAAGCTCGCCGACCGCCGGGTCAGCCGGAAGATCCAGGTCGGCTCGGTCGCGGTCGG